>VHDG01000079.1 GCA_016871475.1 Verrucomicrobiota bacterium | reverse complement strand
AGCGCCGGATTGGCCGTTGGTCTGCAGCTGCATCGCCTGTTCCAACACCCCCTGAACGGCGGAGCGACGCAGAGGCATGCTGGGATCGTGGAGCATTCCCGGCAGCAGAGATTGCACCGCGTTGGATGGGGACTGGGAAAGAAGATCGAACGCGAGCTGTCTCGCCGAAGGCGCGTGGCGCACATCCAGGAGGAACTCCCCCAGGGAGGCGGTGGGCAGAGGTTGGCCTGCTTTCAGCGAACGGCTGGCAATGGTTTCTACGGAAGCCCGGAGCCAGTTCGCAGCGAGCGGATTGGCTCCATCCATGGCAATGAGCAGATCGTCCAGCAGTCCCGCGTCCTGGGTTGCGAGAAACCTCGAGGCCATGACCGCTTGTGTGTGACCTTTGCCGTGGGAGTCCACGGAACGGATCTGTTGAATGGCCTCGGCGACGGTTGAAGGTGCTGCCCCGAGCGCAGCCTGCAGAGACAGGAGCAGAAAACAGACGAGGCTCGAGCAATGTCGAAGGTATTTCATAGTGTGCAGGACGGGTATCGATTGACCGGTTTTTTTGAGATCGGCCGCCCCGTTGATGGCATCGCCTTCAACGAGAGTCAACCATGTCAGACGTTGCCGGCCAGACTGCGATTGAGAGCAACCGCATCGGCGTAGGCCACGCCCGAGCCTCCGAAGATGTCGAGAGCGCTGCCGATGGTTAGATGGACTCGGCCGCGACCTTCCCGCCAGACCGTGGTTAGGTCCTCAAGCGACTTCGCACCTCCGGCATAGGTGGCGGGAATGGGGCTCCACTCCGCCAATCCACGAACGAGTTGCAAATCGATACCTCGACAGAGCCCCTCCACATCCGCTGCATGGACCAGGAATTCAGCGCAGCATTCAGCCATCCGAGCGAACAGGTCGTGACCCAGCTCCTCACTCGTGAATTTCTGCCAGCGGTCGGTCACAACGAAGTAGCGACCGTCCCTGACCCGGCAACTGAGATCGATGACCAGTTGCTCTCGCCCGATGATACGAACCAGGTCGGCCAGACGCTCCCAGTCCACACGGCCTTCCCGGAAGACCCACGATGTGACGATGACGTGTGAGGCGCCTTGTTCCAACCAGCCGGCCGCGTTGTTCGAGGTGATCCCCCCTCCGATCTGGAGTCCTTTTGGATAAGCCGCGAGCGCGCTTCGGGCAGCCTCCTCGCAACCCGGCCCGAGCATGATCACATGCCCCCCGCGCAACTGATCCTCCCGGTAGAGCTTGGCGTACCAAGCTGCAGGACGGGTGGACACGAAGTTGGTGCGGAGTCCTGCGCCGGAGTCGGATAGCGATCCTCCGACGATCTGCTTGACCCTGCCTTCATGGATGTCGATGCATGGACGAAACACGGAGGCATGCTCACCCCCTGGGAAACGATGTGTCGAGTCCGGAGATGCCCATCCAAAATCACGCCGCGCCCCGGAGGATCATTTTTTTGCTTCAACGTGGACCTCGACAGTGGGCATGGTCCACGCATGGCCTTGTCTGGAGAAGAAGTAATCGCGCTGGTGCGGATGGCTCTGAAAGAAGACCTCGGCAGAGGAGACATCACGACCCAGTCCATCGTTCCTGCAACAGCTCGCACTACCGCACACATGGTGGCCCGGGAGCCCATGACGGTCGCCGGACTCGAGATGGCAGAACTCACTTTCCGCGAGCTAAGCGCGGCCGTGCATATCACCCGCCATGCGACAGACGGAGAGGCCGTGGAACGGGGACGTAAACTCCTCGTGCTCTCTGGACCGACGGGTCCCATCCTGACGGCAGAGCGAGTCGCACTGAATTTTGTCCAACGCCTGTCAGGAGTCGCCACCCTCACAGCCCAATACGTCGCTGCTGTCAAAGGCACGCAGGCCCAAATCCTCGATACACGCAAGACAACGCCCCTCCTGCGGCGCCTTGAGAAATACGCGGTGGCCTGCGGCGGTGGCAAAAACCATCGGATGAGCCTGGACGACCTGATCTTGATCAAGGACAACCACGTCGCCGCGCTCGCGGGAGAATCCAGCAAGCCGATCCAGCTCGCGGTAAGGCGGGCGAGGCAGGCGGATGCCTACACGAAGATTGAGGTGGAGGCCGACACGTTGGACCAGGTCCGGGAAGCGGTCGAGGCGGGTGCGAACATCGTGCTCCTGGACAACATGACGGTGGGAATGTTGAAGGAGGCGGTGGCTATCGTGAAAGGGAGGGCCAAGACCGAGGCCAGCGGGGGGGTGAACCTGGACTCCGTGCGGTCGATTGCCGAGACGGGTGTGGACTTTATCTCCGTCGGAGCCCTGACTCACTCCGCGAGGAGCGTGGACATCGCCCTCGACTTCGACGAAGGAGGCACCAAGACGAATCCAGATGTTTGAGTGGTGAGGAATCAGTCCAGAAGCAGCACGGACAAATGAGCAACGAGTTTCCATCCGGCGTGTTCAGGTTGCAGCCTGCGATCACGGAAGAGCTGGACGGCTACCTGAGAACCCTTGGATTGCTCACGAAGGGAGAGAGCATTCTCTCCGTGGAACGTGCGGGCGAAGGCAACATGAACTGCGTCGTTCGAGTACGCACGGATTTCAAGTCGATCATTCTCAAACAGTCCAGACCCTGGGTTGAAAAGTATCCCCGGATCGGAGCTCCCTTTGACCGGGCTCTCCAGGAGATACGTTTCTACCGGATGGTTGAAAACCAGCCAGCCATCGCATCGCGCATGCCGGCTTTGCTGTTGGCCGATCCGGACAACCGGCTTCTCTGTCTGGAGGATTTGGGAACGGCGGGTGATTGCACAAAGCGCGGCCCGGATTCTCCGTTCACGCGGCAGGAGATGGCGGACGTTGCCCATTATCTTTCCTCGCTCCATTCGCTCACGGCACCTGGGGAGATTCGCGAACAATTCTCCAACAGAGAAATGCGTGAACTGAATCACGCGCACATCTTCCGAATCCCTCTGGATCCAAACAACCAACTCGATCTGGATGCGATCGTCCCTGGTTTGAAGCAGGAGTCGTTGAAGCTGACAACGCGCGAGGAATTCCGTGCTGCGGCACGAGCCCTGGGCGACGACTGTTACCTGAGAGAAGGAACAACGCTCGTTCATGGAGATATTTTTCCTGGATGCTGGATGATGACCGACTCGGGACTTCGGTTCGTGGATCCAGAGTTCAGTTTCTTCGGACGAGCCGAGATCGATGTGGGAGTTGTGATGGCACATCTTCGGTTGAGCCGTCAGCCACCCGACCGGGAAGCCTGGTTCCTGGAGTCTTACCATCCGCCTTCAGACTATGATCCCCAGCTGGCAGCCAGGTTCGCTGGCGTCGAAATCATGAGAAGAGTCATTGGAGTAGCGCAGCTGCGGCTGGGCGGGGGAGTTGGGTTCCGTCGAGAACTGCTCGACCAGTCTTCCGACCTGTTGCTCGGGGGAGTGACCGCGCCGAGATGAACACGCTGATGAACTTCAAGAACACCTGGTTAACGGCAGCCTTTGTCCTCGTTTTCCACGCAATCTGCGGCCTCAGCAAGGCCACTGGGGGCGAGGGGATGCCCGGGGAATTCACCCACGCAGGACTGAGAAAGGTTCTTGCTACTCACGCATCCACCAACGGGGTGAACTACGCGGCGTTGAAAGCGGATCCGGCGGAGCTCAACGCCTATCTGGACGAATGCTCGCACGTCACAAAATCGCGGTTTGAAGCATGGCCGAAAGCGGCACAACTCGCGTTTCTGGTGAACCTGTACAATGCGACGACCCTGCGTCTGGTGGCGAAGCATTATCCGGTATCAAGTATCCGCCAGATCGGCGGCCTGTTGGGAAACCCGTGGAAACTGAAGGAAGTCAGGATTCACGGCGACCTCATGACTCTTGATGAGCTCGAGCACGATGTGATTCGCAAACGTTACGCGGAGCCGCGGATCCATTTCGCTGTCGTGTGCGCCGCGAAAGGTTGTCCGACCTTGCGTCTGGAGCCTTACGAGGGGGAAAAACTTGACCTTCAACTCGAAGACCAAGCCCGCGGGTTCATGGCAACCGCGGAGAAAAACCGGCTGGATGCCTCCAGGAAGACATTGTGGCTGTCACCGATCTTTGACTGGTATCGATCCGATTTCGAAGCGGCCGCGGGGACCCTTCAGAGCTACGTTCAGCCGAGACTCCCGGAGGACAAGGCGAAGCTTCTGCTGAACTCCACGTGGAAGATCCGATTCACCACCTACGACTGGTCGTTGAATGACTGGAAGCCTCTGCGCAAAAGGTAGAGGTCCGGACCTGCGTGGAAGGCGGCGAAGGAGCCCCAGTCAGGAGCTCACCAAGGACTAGCTCCCGACCTGGAAGCGGATGAATCGCTTCACAAGAATCGAGTCGCCGAGGCGCTTGCCTTCCTCTTCGAGGTGTTGGCGGACAGTGATTTCCGAGTTCCGCTTCACAAAGCCCTGATCCACCAGACACACAGTCTGGTAGTACTTCTCGAGCTTGCCCTTGACGATCCCTTCGACGACCTGGGGTGGTTTTCCTTTGACCTGCTCGGCAGCGATCTCTCGTTCCTTGGCAATCAGATCAGGGCTGACCTGTTCGCGGGATACGCAAACGGGAGCCGCAGCGGCAATCTGGAGCGTCAGGTCACGAACGAGCTGCTTGAAGTCGGTATGTTCGGTGACGGACTGGTTCTTGACTCCCACTTCCAGCAACACGCCCACTTTGGCGCCTGTATGAATGTATGATCCGATATGGCCAGCTCCATCCACAGCCAGTCTCTCGAAGCGAGAGATCTTGATGTTCTCGCCGATCTTGGCGACCTGGGCAGTGCGGTCAGATTCCAAATCCACGGAAGGATTTTGGGCGATCTTCGTGGCCACTTCATCGCAGAACGCGCGAAAGCTTTCGTTGCGCGCCACGAAGTCGGTCTCGCAGTTGATCTCAACGATGACGCCGACCTTGCTTCCAGGGAGGATGGCCTGGGCAATCACCCCTTCCTTCGCATCCCGCGAAGCCTTCTTGGCAGCCGAAGCGGCACCCTTCTTGCGGAGGATGTCGACGGCAGCGTCGATGTCGCCGTTCGATTCTGTGAGAGCTTTTTTGCATTCCATCAGCCCCGCATTGGTCATCTCGCGGAGCTTGGCCACAGTTGCAGCAGTGATTTCAGCCATAGGTCGTATTACAGAGTGGTGGTGTAGCGCGGGATCAATCGCAATTCTGATGGGTGAGCCGGATTATGCCTGGGCAGGGGTCGAAGCAGCCTGCTCACCTGCGACAGGGGCGGGTGCTGGAGCGGCCGGGGTCTCTGCTTCCTGCCTGTTGCGACCGAACTTGGCCTGGTACTCCCCGCGAGCCTGGGTGATGGTCTGGACCACGGCTGTCAGGATCAACCGGACAGATCGGATCGCGTCGTCGTTGCCGGCGATCGGGTAATCCACGAGGTCGGGATCACAATTCGTATCGACGATCGCGACGATGGGAATACCCAGACGACGTCCCTCGGCCACCGCGTTGTGTTCGCGCTTCAGATCAACGACGAACATGGCAGCCGGGTACTTATCCATGCTGCGGATGCCTTCGAAATTGCGGAGAAGACGGGCGAGTTCGCGGCGGTAGACAGACTGCTCCTGCTTCACGTATCGATTGATGGAACCGTCCGCCTCCATCTGCTCGATCTCCTTCATCCGACCGATCGAACGTTTTACGGTCTGGAGATTGGTGAGAGTGCCGCCCAACCAACGCTCGGAGCAGTGGAACTGGTTGCAGGTCTTGGCCGCTTCGCGAATGGCTTCCTGGGCCTGTTTCTTGGTTCCAACGAACAGAACCTGTCCACCCTTGGAAACAGTCTTGTAAAGAAAGTCACAGGCTTCCTGGAGTTGAACCAGGGTTTTGCTGAGATCGATGATGTGGATCCCGTTGCGGGCATCAAAGATGTAGCGTTTCATCTTGGGATTCCAGCGGCGGGTCTGGTGACCGAAGTGTACGCCCGCTTCCAAGAGTTCCTTAACGCCAATATTCGTCGTCATTTGCTAGTTTTCCTTTGTTAGAAGCCGGACGGAACAAGTCTCGTCAGGCCATCCCGCGGAAAGTCGGGATTAGGTTCGGTGTTGTTATGGCCCCTCGTCCGACTCGGACAAGAATGAAGGCCGTTTTATTGCAGACAGGTCTGCAAGGCCGCGAAATGTGCCAAAAGCCCCCCTGGGGGATCAATGCTTTTTTGCTGGAAGTTCGGCTGACGGAGTGGGATGCCACAGCCGTGCCACGCATCGACCCAAGCCGAAGGACCTTCCTAAAAACCGTCTCCCTGCTCTCCGCTTCCGCGGTCCCTGCCTTTGCTGCGGCCAGGACAGCCCCGCCCCTCAAGGCGGCCGTCATTGGTCATACAGGGCGCGGGGATTACGGACATGGTCTGGAGAGGATCTTCGAGGGTCGTCCCGGGATCGAGCTGGTCGCCATCGCTGACCCGGACCCGATCGGGTTGGAAAGAACCGCCAAGGCCCTGGGGGGCCCTCGTTCTTACTCCAATTGGAAGTTGATGCTTGAGAGGGAGCAGCCCCGCTTGGTGAGCATCGCGATGCGGCACAGCCGATTGCACCACGAGATAGCCATGGGCTGCCTGCGGGCCGGAGCGCACATATACGTTGAGAAGCCCTTTGTGATGTTCCCGGCAGAGGCCGATGAGGTGCTTGGGGAAGCTCAGCAGCGCCATCGTCGGATCGGCGTCGCCCATACCTTGCGCGCCAGCGCAGCTGCCCGAAATCTGCGCCAGGCTCTTTCCGAAGGCGTGTTCGGACCCTTGCTGGAGATCCGCGCTCATGGAAAGCAAGACCCCCGCGCGGGAGGAGAGGACATGATCGTGCTCGGGAGCCACCTGTTCGATCTCATGCGCATGTTCGCAGGAACGCCGGTTGCCTGCTCGGCCAGAGTGCTGCACCAAGGACGCCCCATCCGCCTTGAGGACAGGCGAACCGTGAAAGATGACGTCGGTTGGGTGGCGGGCGACGATATCTCAGCATTGTTTGAGTTTCCGAATGGGGTGTCGGGGAGCTTCCGAAGCCGGGCCGAGGCACGAGCGACTTCCGGGCCGTGGGGTCTCGAGCTGATCTGTGCCAAGGGAGCGGTCCGATTCGTTTTCGATGTTTCACCCCACGTATTCGTAAGATCTGAGATGCAATGGGGGCCGGAGGGAGCTTCGGCGCAATGGAAACCACTGGACCCTTCCGTGATTCAAACCGTCCCAAAAAGCATCCACCCCGTGACCGACTGGTTGGATGCGATTGAAGAGGGACGCGACCCAGAATGCAGCGGCTCGAACGGTGCCTGGGCTGTGGAGATGGCCATGGGCGTTTATGAATCGGCGCTACAGGGCAGGCGCGTCCTGTTTCCCTTGGTAAATCGGAGACATCCCCTGGAGAGCGCATGAAGGAGAAGCTGGAGGGAGAAGGTCAAACGGATCGAACGGATGTGGCGATAATTGGAGGAGGAGCGGCAGGGTTCTTTGCAGCCATCGCCTGTGCCGCAGCGAATCCCGAACTCAAAGTGGCTGTTTATGAAAAGAGCTCGGCGTTTCTGTCCAAAGTCCGAATCTCGGGAGGTGGGCGATGCAACGTCACCCACCGGCCGTTGGAGACTCGAGACTTCGCAGCGCGTTATCCGAGAGGTGAGCGAAGCCTGTTGAGCCTGCTTCATCGCTTTGCACCCCGCGATACCCTCGAGTGGTTCGAAGCACGGGGAGTCCGGCTGAAGACCGAAGCGGATGGTCGTGTTTTTCCAACCACGGACAGCTCGCAAACCATCATTGACTGCCTCGTGGACTCAGCCCGTGGTGCGGGCGTCAGCTTGCATGCCCATCATGAGGCAAGGGCGCTTGAACGGATCCAAGGCGGTGGGTTCCGGGTGCGGTTTGTGTCGGGGAAAGAGACGGTGACGAGAAAACTGCTCCTGGCCACTGGAGGAGTTCGAAGCACCTCGGCGGCCGCTTTGGCAGAATCGTCAGGGCACTCGCTGAACGACTGCGTGCCGTCGCTATTCACGCTTCACCTCCAGGAGAGCTGGTTAAAGCAGATCGCGGGGACGAGCGTGGCGGACGCCATCATCTCGGTGCCGGGAATGTCCCTGAAAGAGAGAGGTCCGATACTTGCAACCCATTGGGGTCTTAGCGGACCCGCCGTGCTGCGACTTTCTGCATGGGGGGCCAGAAAACTGCACGCGGTGAACTACTGCTTTCCGGCCTGCATTCAATGGTTACCAAACACATCGCCCGAAGCCCTTGAGGCGGCATGGAAGGATCGTCGGGAACGGATGGGAGCCCGGACGGTGATGAATTGCCCTCTCTCCCCGCTTCCAGCGCGGCTTTGGGAGCAACTTGCGATACAGGCCGGGTTTGGCCGGGATGACCGGTGGTCGAAAGCCCCTCGCGGTCTTCTAAGTCGCCTGACCGAGCAGGTGCTGAACTCCAGAATCACCGTGATGGGCAAGAGTCTGAACAAGGAGGAGTTCGTCACCTGTGGAGGCATCCAGCTCGATCAAATCAACCTCAGGCGAATGGAAAGCCGACTTGTTCCGGGACTGCACTTCGCCGGCGAGCTGATCGATATCGATGGCATCACTGGAGGGTTTAACTTCCAAGCGGCCTGGACGACAGGATGGATCGCAGGTCAATCGATGGCTGAAGAGGCACATCCCTGATCAGCGACTGCGAGCTTGGACGCCGCCTGGCGATCGAACGCAAAATAGTCACAGGTAAGCTCATCTCCGACATCAATGCGCCTGAGCGCAACGGTTGCGAAAGGGTCCCTCGGGGTCTGGGGGACTCCGGTGTTCGGTGTGGGGGAATGATTCATGAAGCAACCAAGGTCCGCACTCAACACCCAGAGTCCGGAAGTCAGCGACTGGAAGCCAAACCAGCTGACATGCTGGAGAGCGGACGCTGGCAGGGCACGCACGTCGTCTTCCTTGAACTCCTGATCGAACCCAACCTGGAAAGTCCAGATGGGAGAACCTGGTTCTATCACCTGTGTAGCGAACACACCGAGGCCGTGGATCAAGCTGGGCCCGAGCCTATGAGGAACAAGCAGCACGGGGAGACTTGACCCCACTCGGTGGGCAACGTTCAAGCCCGCAAGGCGAAAGCTTTTAGACAGGCTGGTTTCACTGAGGGAGAGGCCGGGATTTCGAGGCGAGAAAAAGGGGTTAATTTGAAATTAATAATTAAACCAACTAATTAGCCATCAACGATTTATACGGGGTTAAAAAATAATTCGAACTTGCCATTTGAGGTTCCCCCACTCACGGTGTATAGGTTGTGATCTAGACCCGAAGTAACTATGAGTAATCAGATCCCTAAGGACCTGTTCAACAAAAGCAGTTTTTCTAAGTTTATTCACGCTGAGACCGAATTGGACACCAACTGCAATCTTACCTCCGCCGACTACAACCATCTCCGCACCACCGCTCTTCCGTTCTGGAAGCGAGCGATGGACATCGGTCTGATCGTTGCGGGGCTTCCGTTCATCCTGGCGACTGCTGTTCCTTTGGCGATCTTCATCAAGGTGGTTTCCCGCGGCCCTCTGTTTTTCAAACAGGAGCGGATCGGGCTGGGAAATCGCCGATTCAAGCTCTTGAAGTTCCGGTCGATGCATTGTGGAGCGGACACATCAGTTCATGACCAACATCTGGCCACGCTGATGAAGGGCGAGAAACCGATGCAAAAGATGGATGGGAGCGACTCACGGTTGATTCCGTTGGGCAAGTGGATCCGGGCAAGTGGCCTGGACGAGCTTCCCCAGCTGCTCAACGTGCTGGTAGGCGACATGAGCCTGGTTGGGCCCCGTCCTTGCACCGTTTTCGAGTTTGAACAGTACGAGCCCTGGCAGAAGGAACGCTTCAAGGCGGTTCCTGGCCTGACTGGGCTCTGGCAGGTCAGCGGGAAGAATCGGACAACGTTCAAGCAGATGATCCAGATGGATATCGCTTATTCCCGCTACAAGTCCCTGTCCATGGACCTCGCGATCGTAGTTCGCACGCTGCCTGCATTGATCGAGCAGCTGATCGCCGCCCGCTCCAGTTCCAAGGCTGCTGCTGCCGCTGCAGCCAAGAGCGCCCAGGTGCCCAAGGCACCGGTCGCAGTCAACGCAGTCA
>VHDG01000078.1 GCA_016871475.1 Verrucomicrobiota bacterium | reverse complement strand
CGGAGGACGTTGTGTTTCTGTACGAAGGCCAGGATATCCGGCATACAAAGAAAAGCTCCCCCCCACAAACCTGATCGGTTTCCCCATCTTAGCCCGCCATGCCCAAACAACGGATACTAGTAGTCGATGATGAAGCCGATGTTGTGGAGTTGATTGAGTTCAATCTCCGCTCCGCCGGGTTCGATGTCGTGTCAGCCGAGGACGGACCAACTGCCCTGAAAAAGGCCAAGGATCAGCCGCCTGATTTGGTGGTCCTGGATGTGATGCTTCCTGGAATGGAAGGAACGGAGGTGTGCAAGAGCCTGCGTCGGGATCCGGCCACATCCTCCATTCCCATCATCATGCTCACGGCCAAAGCCGGAGAAATCGACCGGATCCTGGGGCTTGAACTCGGCGCCGATGACTATGTGACCAAACCGTTCAGTCCCCGGGAGCTTGTCCTCAGGATCCGTGGCTTGCTTCGACGTGGTCAGGCAACCGAAGCGGCTGGCGAACGAATGCAGTCCGGAGATCTGGTTGTGGACATCCCGCGCCATCAGGTTCTGGTGAAAGGCAAGCCCGTGGATCTCACCGCAACGGAATTCAAGCTGATCACCATTCTGATCCAACGGAAGGGGAGAGTGCAGTCGCGTGATCAACTCCTGCAGGACGTCTGGGAGTACGACAGCATGATCGACACGCGAACCGTGGACACCCACATGAGGCGACTTCGGGAGAAGCTGGGCCCCGCATCGCGCTACCTCGACACCGTGCGAGGTGTGGGCTATCGGTTCCTGGACTGAAGCAACCGGTGGAAAGACGCGAAGTGCTTTCCCCCGCACGTTGCAAAGAACATCCGCTTCCGTTGATTACGTTCGCCCAGCAAGGCGCACCCTCAAGGGTGGACAACGAGCCGCGCGTCCGAGTTCGAGGCAAGTGATGAGGGATGAGTGTCGGGGATGCCAGCATCAGCCTAGATTGACTGGATCAATGTCAGCAGTGACACGAATATCCTCCGGCCATTGCTCAGCCGCGAGGCACGCGGATATGACCCCACTGAGCCGACTCATCTGCCGCCCGCGGATAAGCAGGTGGTATCGATAATAGGTTTCTGCTTTGGCCAGCGGTGCGGGTGCGGGTCCTGAGAAAACCACATTCTTCCAACCGGCCAATGCAGTCTCAACGACCTTGCGCAGATGTTGAGCTGCGTAGGCCACCTTCTCCTCGTTGCGCCCTCGCACCGTGAGCAAAGCCATTCGACGGAACGGAGGGAACTGAAGTGCCTCGCGGCTTTCCACCTCCTGTTCGTAGAAACCCCGGTAGTCATGTCGGCGGGCATACTGAATCGCCGGATGAAAAGGGGTGAACGCTTGAACAAAGACCTCGCCCTCCACATCGCCCCGCCCCGCCCGCCCGCTCACCTGGGTCAACAATTGAAACGTCCTCTCCCCGGCGCGGAAGTCCGGCATATGCAGGCTCAGGTCTGCATAGACGATCCCCACCAGCGTGACGTTCGGGAAATGAAGCCCCTTTGCAATCATCTGGGTCCCCACAAGAATATCGATCTTGCCCGTTCGGAAATCCCCCAGGACACGACGATAGTCCTCCTTCTTCTGGAGGGTATCCGAATCCATTCGAGCAACCCGCGCCTGCGGAAACAGCTTCTTGAGCGTGTCCTCAACCTTCTCCGTCCCAAGCCCCGAATAGCGGATGCCCGGGCTCTTGCAGCTGGCTTCAGGACAAACTGTGGGGGCGGGGCTCTGGTGTCCGCAGATATGACATCGCAGCGTGTTCTCCCAACGATGATACGTCAGCGAGATACTGCAGTTTGGACAGCCTGCGACATAACCGCAGGTCTGGCACTGCATCGAAGTCGAGTACCCGCGCCGGTTCAGAAAAAGCATGGCCTGCTCTTTTCGTTCCAACCGCAGGCTGAGAGCATCCTTGAGCGGCGTGGAAAAAATGGGAGACCCCTTCTGTTTCCGCGACTCGTTCCGCATGTCAATCACACGCACGACCGGAAGTTTGCGGTCATCGATGCGCGTGGGCATGTCGAGCAGGCGGTACTTGCCCTTGGTGGCGTTGGCGAAACTCTCCATCGAGGGAGTCGCAGATCCCAGCACCACCACGGCACCTTCCATCTCACCCCGTACCACGGCCACATCCCGGGCGTGGTATCGCGGAGCCTCCTCCTGTTTGTAGGAATGCTCGTGCTCTTCATCGACGATGATCAGCCCCAGGGGATCGACAGGAGCGAAGACGGCGGACCGGGCTCCGATGACGATCCTGGCGCGCCCCTGACGGATCTTGTGCCACTCATCGTGTCGCTCACCGGCAGAGAGATGACTGTGCAACACCGCGACGAGTGTTTGCCTTGGACCATGGCAGAACCTCGCCTTGAACCGTTCCACTGTCTGTGGTGTGAGGGAGATCTCGGGCACAAGCACGATGGCCCCCTTCCCCTGGGCGAGCGCGGCATCAATCGCCTGCAAATACACCTCCGTCTTGCCGCTACCCGTCACTCCATGGAGGAGGAAGACAGAGCTCTTGTTACGATTCGCGCCGGCCTGTTCCGCCAGGGCAACCTGCGGGGAATGAAGGACGGCTGTGATCTCCGCCAATGCCCGTGCCTGCTCGGCGTTTAATGAGAGCTGCTGGGAGGGAAGAATCTCCTCCCGGGCATAAGGATCGCGTTCGAGGATCTGCGGGGCGATCTCAACCAGCCCCCGATCCTCGAGACGCCGCACCACTTCACTGGTGGCACCTGTCAGCTCCAGAAGCTCCTGAAGGGGCAGCTCCCTTCGTTCCTCAATCACATGCCACACATCGGTCTGCCGACGGGTCAGCTTTGGAAGCTCCTTGGTTCCGAGCATGGCCCGGACGAACAGCCGTTCCCGCCATCCGTCCTTCTCCTTCCGCACGGCATCCGGCAGAACGCTCTTGATGGCGATCTCCGGGGCACAGCAGTAGGGAGTGATCTGGGACTGTTTTCCGACGACGCCCAGGATGGAGCGAAGCTGCGTGTGCGGAGAGGACTCAGGGAGCGCCGTGACCACCCCCATCACCTGCCGGGCACCGAATGGAATCCTGACCCGCGTGCCGACCTGAACACTCGCCACCAGCTCTGGAGGAACGACGTAATCGAATTCCTTTCGGAGTGCTATCTCCAGGGTGACGCGGGCCAGCATGCCAGGAGGCCGTTATTTTGCCGGCCCCAAAGCGGCATAAACACGGTGGACATCATCGTGATCATCGAGGGCGGTAAGAAATTCTTCGACCTCCTTGTGGGCGGCTGCAGGAATGTCTGTGAAATTCTTGGCGATGTAACGGATCTCAGAAGCGGTGACTGTCCAGCCGGCAGCCTTTAGGGCCTTGCTCGCCGCATCCAGGTCCTTGATCGCGGTGTAGAAGCGGGCGCCCTTTGTCCCTTCCGGCGCTTCGCCGGCCTCAAGATCCTCCACTTCGTCCGCTCCACACTCGATGGCATCGCCTTCAGCATCACGATTGGCGTCCTTGTGGTGGGCCTCGACCACTCCGCCATGATTGAAAAAGAAGGACACACTGCCGGGTTGACCCAGGCTTCCGGCGCGAAACAGGTTGCGGATCTCGGGTGCGGTCCGATTGCGGTTGTCGGTGAGGCACTCGACCACAACCGGAACCTTGTGAGGGGCGAAGCCTTCGTAGGTGACGAGCTCAAAGACGATCTTCTCGTCGGTGAGGCCGGCCCCTTTTTTCACGGCACGATCGATCGTTTCACGCGTCACGGAGTTCTTCCGGGCCTTCTCCATGGCGGCGAAGAGCCGCGCATTGAGGTCGGGCTCCGGCCCGCCAAGTCGAGCCGCCACCATGATCTCGCGGACCAGCTTGACGACCATCTGCCCACGCTTTTGCGCATTTGCTTCGCGCCCTGCCTGCTTCCATTGTGCTCCCATAATGCTCGCTGGACATTGGGAACACGGGAGCTTGGATTCAATCTCAAAAAGGCTTTGCCAGCAGACAATCCCGCAACAATAGTCGCCCCTGAATTCATTTAACGCATCACAAAGCTATGGGACGCATCTATAACAACATCGTGGAAACTGTCGGACGCACACCCCTGGTCCGCCTGAATCGGGTCACCGCCGGGTTGGAAGCGACCGTCCTGCTGAAGTGCGAGTTCTTCAATCCGCTCGGGAGCGTGAAGGACAGGATCGGCATGTCGATGATCGAGGATGCTGAGAAGCGAGGGGTGCTCAAAAAAGACACCGTCATCATCGAGCCCACCAGCGGCAACACCGGTATCGCACTGGCGTTTGTCGCCGCCGCCAAGGGTTACTCACTGATTCTCACCATGCCGGAGACGATGTCCTCCGAGCGGCGCACTTTGCTCGCTATGCTGGGTGCCAAGCTCGTCCTGACGCCTGGCGCAGAAGGAATGAAGGGTGCAATCGCCCGCGCGGAACAGCTCGCCAAGGAAACCCCCAATTCCTGGATCCCCCAGCAGTTCGAGAACCCTGCCAATCCTCAAGTCCACCAGACAACCACGGCCTTGGAGATCTGGGATGACACCGATGGCAAGGTGGACATTCTCGTCGCCGCAGTCGGGACCGGAGGCACCATCACGGGGTGCTGCGAAGTCATCAAGGCGAGGAAGCCCTCCTTTCAAGCGGTGGCTGTCGAGCCGAAGGATTCACCGGTTATTTCCCAGACCCTGGCAGGCCAGCCGGTGAAGCCCGGGCCTCATAAGATTCAAGGCACGGGGGCCGGCTTCGTGCCCAAGAACCTGCATCTCAAGGATTCCTCCGGTAAGCCTCAAATCGTTGAGGCCATTCAGGTGAGCAACGATGAGGCTTTCGCCATGGCCCGACGTCTGGCGAAGGAAGAAGGCATCCTGGTTGGAATCTCCACCGGGGCGAACGTCTGGGCCGCCATCCAGGTGGCGAAACGTCCGGAGAACAAAGGCAAGACCATCGTAACTGTGGCCTGTTCCACCGGAGAACGTTATCTCAGCACAGCGCTTGCCGACGAAGCCCGCGCACAACTGGGCGCCTGACGGGTCGCACAAGACGAAGCTCGGCGCTGCTGCCGCCGGCTCCATTGGACCGACGTTGCTCGTCGGTCACAGCCCCATGGCGGGGATGCCCCCTCCTCGCGTCTTCCCATGCCTCAAGATTGGGTCAACGTGATGTCACGGACTTAGAGGTGGCTACACTGGTGCCGGCGGGACGCCGGCGCTCCCAGGGTCGGCCAGCCCGAAGTCTTGATCATCAACCTGAACTGGGGGGCGCATCTCACTGTTTTCAGGAGAGGTAATACAATTGGCATCCAGCTCTGGACCTGCGAGTCTCCCGCCCATGCATCACGATCCGGCGGATGAGTCGCAGGAGTGGTTCCGGCTCGCGCCGCTGGACCGCTGGCGCGCGAGCATGAAACTATGGACTCAGTATCTTGCCCAAGGAGGCAGCCTTGATCCCGAACCCGATTCACAAAGTCCTTTCGACTTTCCAGAGCTGCGGGGTTCGCGCCCTGTTGATGGGCGGACAGGCCTGCGTGTTCTACGGCGCGGCAGAGTTTAGCCGCGATACAGACTTCGCCTTACTGGCTTCCGTTGCGCAAGGAGCTTGAACGCATGCGGCACGCCTCATAACGAAAGTTCTCCGAGCCTTCCGGGGACGGGATCAGGACGGGTTTGCATTCGACGCAGCCATCCCGTTCACTCCACCCCGTATGGATGCAACTCCGCACCGGCTCATCGCGCTGAAGAGACTCATTCGCATCACTCTCGTCTTCCTCGCGGGAACCCTCCCCTGCCCGGCCTCGGCTCCCTCCGTCCTGGAGCCGGTTGACAAAGCCTGGCTGGAGGAACACTACACCAAACACGAGCGACGCATCCCGATGCGCGATGGGATCAAACTGTTCACGGCCATCTACACCCCCAAGGACTCGCGCACCAACTACCCCTTTCTCATCACACGCACTCCGTACAGTGTGAAACCTTACGGAGCCGAGGCACATCAAGACCCTCGGGGTCTCATCAAATACTTCGCGCGCGATGGCTTCATCTTCGTTCTTCAGGACGTTCGTGGCCGTTACGCATCGGAGGGAGAGTTCGTGCACGTGCGCCCGATTCGGTCCGAGGCATCACCCGGCAGCCAGACCGATGAATCGACCGATGCGTGGGACACGATTGAATGGCTGGTTCGAAATGTTCCCAACAACAATGGGCGGGCGGGGCTTTGCGGGATTTCATACCCGGGATTCTATTCCTCCGCTGGAGCCATCGACTCACACCCAGCCCTGAAACTGACGTCGCCCCAGGCCCCCGTCGGCGACTGGTTCATCGGGGATGATTTCCGGCACAACGGATGCCTCTACCAGGCTCATGCATTCCACTTTCTGTCGATGTTCGAAACCCCCTTGGAGAAACCGCTCAGGGAGGCGCCAAAGTTCTTCGACTATGAGACTCCCGACGGGTACGAGTTTCATTTGAAACTGGGCCCCCTCGCCAACGCCGACAGCCGATTCTTCCGTGGAAAAGTCCCCTTCTGGAATGAGGTCTTGCAGCAGGACACCTACAACGAGTTCTGGAAACAGCGCAGGATTCTTCCGAGACTTAGGAACATCCGGGCAGCGGTGCTGAACGTAGGCGGGTGGTTTGACGCTGAAGACCTTTACGGGACCCTCGAGACCTATCGGAGCATTGAAAACCAGAACCCGGGAATATTTAACGTGCTGGTGATGGGCCCCTGGGCGCACGGGCAGTGGCACAAGGACGACGGGCAACGACTCGGCCATGTGAACTTCCGTTCCAAAACAGCCGAAAAATTCCGGCAGGAGATCGAACTTCCTTTCTTCCGGGAGGTGTTGAAGGGACAGGGCAACCCGGCCTTGAAGGAAGCCCTGGTTTTTGAAACGGGGTCTTGCGAGTGGAAGAACCATTCGTCATGGCCTCCACCAGGTGTCGAATCTCGCTCACTATATTTCCACCCCGGAGGCCGGCTCGATTGGGCTCCCGCTCCGCTCTCAGAGCCGGCTTTCGACGAATACACGAGCGACCCAATGAAGCCCGTGCCCTTCATTCCCAATGTCGCTGCGACGATGACCGTCGAACACATGCTGGATGATCAACGCTTTGCGGCCTCACGCACCGATGTCCTCGTGTACCAAACGGCTCCCCTGGAGGAGGATGTTGCCCTGGCGGGACCGATCAAAGCCGCGCTTCATGTATCGACCTCGGGCACCGACTCGGACTGGGTGGTGAAACTGATCGATGTCTATCCCGCTGATCATCCAAATCCAGATCCGAATCCCCAGGGGGTTCAACTGGGAGGGTTCCAACAACTGATCAGGGGGGAACCCATGCGCGGGAAATTCCGTCGCAGCTTCGAGAACCCTGTTCCTTTCGAACCTGGCACACCCGAGTTGGTGCAATGGACGATGCCGGATGTAAGTCATGCTTTCCGACGCGGGCACCGGATCATGATCCAGGTCCAAAGTTCATGGTTTCCCCTGGTCGATCGAAATCCACAAACCTTCTGCCGGATCGGCGAAGCCCGCGAAGACCAGTTTGTGAAAGCTCAGCAACGGTTGTATCGAACCCCCTCAATGCCTTCACACCTGGCGGTCTCGCTCCTAACCCGAAAAACTTCCCTTCCATAATGAAGTCCTATTTCCCTCCCAGACCGGCCTGGCATCACGTTGTTTGCCTGGCTTGCCTCCTGCCCGTCGCCGGGTTCGCAAAAGACGCCTCGACGAACACTCCACCCCCAGGGCCATGGCTGACCATGGACCGGATCTTCTCGTCGACCGACTTCGCGGAGGATCCAGCACCCAGCCTACGATGGGCCAGGGAGGGTCGCAGCTACCTGACGCTGGAACCCGACAAGTCACCAGAGGCCAAGGGCGGCAGCAGTCTGGTGTCAGTGGATGCAGCCGCAGGCATGAAGGAGGTGCTGGTCGAAGCCCGGTTATGGATTCCTCCGGGTGATGATCGAGCGTTGCCGCTGCACGGTTTCCAGTTCTCTGCCGATCAGTCAAAGATTCTGGTGTACACCCACTCCCAGCGTGTGTGGCGACACAACAGTCGAGGGGACTATTGGGTCCTGGATCGCGCCAGTGGCAGGCTGGACCGCCTCGGAGGCATGGCGCCGCCTGGAAGTCTGATGTTCGCCAAGTTTTCACCCGACTCCACTCAGGTCGCCTACGCGTGGAGCAACGCCATCTGGGTTCAGCGACTCTCCGATCTCCGGACGACCCTGCTGACACCGGACGCCTCCCCCCACCTCATCCACGGGTCATTCGACTGGGTTTACGAGGAGGAGCTGATGTTGCTCGACGGTTTTGAATGGAGTCCCGACGGCCGAAGGATCGCCTTCTGGCAGACCGACACCTCAGGCGTGCGTGAGCACACGATGATCCGAAACACGGACGAGCTTTATCCGGTGCCGGTGCGATGGCCCTATCCGAAGGCTGGGCAGCGAAACTCGTCAGTGCAGATTGGCGCCGTGGACGTGGAGACGCCCGGACGAATCCGGTGGATGAACATACCGGGTGATCCGCGTGAAAACTATCTGGCGAGAATGCAATGGGCATCGAACTCCACGGAACTGCTCATCCAGCAGTTCAACCGGCTCCAGAATACAAACCGTGTGTTCCTGGCGAACGCGGACTCGGGCAAGGCCGACGAGCGGCTTGTGGAGTGGGATGCGGCGTGGCTGGAGAATGACAATGCGGCAACCCTGCTCACGGGTGGCCGGGAGTTCCTCTGGTTGAGCGATCGTTCGGGTTGGCAGCACCTTTATCGTGCGCAGCTCGACGATGGGCGGCTGGAGGCGATTACATCGGGTGAGTGGGATGTAGTTTCCATCGCGGCCCTGGATCAACCGCGCGGGTGGGTTTACTTCATGGCATCGCCCGAAGACCCCACCCAGCGTTACCTGTACCGCGCACGCCTGGCAGGAGGCGGGTTGGAACGTCTCACCCCCATCGATCAGCCTGGCACGCACCAGTATCAGGTCTCGCCATGCGGCGACTGGGCCATCCATACCTGGTCTGCATTCGATCGCCCGCCGGTTACCGACCTTGTGCGTCTGCCCTCCCATGAGTCCGTGAGGATGTTGCGGGAGAATCGCAAGCTTCACCAGGCTTGGGCGGCTCTCAAGCAGCCAAAGAGTGAACTCTTCCGTGTGGAGATCACGGATGGGGTTGAGCTGGATGCGTGGATCTTGCATCCCCCGAGGTCGAGGTCCGCGCGGAGGAACCCTGCCCTCTTCCACGTTTACGGAGAGCCCCACGGGCAATCGGTCGCAGACGCATGGAAGGGACGCACGCACCTCTGGCACTGCTACCTGGCGCAACAAGGATGCGTGGTGATCTCGGTGGACAACCGTGGCGCGTATGCTCCCCGGGGACGCGCCTGGCGCAAGGCCGGGCACCTGAAGCTGGGCATCCTGACTCCGGCAGATCAGGCTGCAGCGGCCCGGGTATTGTTGAAGAGCAAGAGGGGGCTGGATCCGGAGCGTCTTGCCATCTGGGGTTGGAGCGGGGGCGGAACCTTGTCCTTAAACTCAACATTCCAGAACCCCGGACTCTACCGGACAGCCATCGCAGTTGCGGCGGTGCCGGACCTTCGTTACTACGACACGATTTATCAGGAACGCTACATGGGGTTGCCTCAGTCACAACCGGAGGCCTATCGACTGGGATCGGCTCTGACACACGCTTCGAAACTGAAAGGTGATCTGCTCCTGATCCACGGCACGGGGGATGACAACGTTCACTATCAAGGAATGGAGGCACTCATCAATGAGCTCGTTGCGCATGGAAAACAGTTTTCGATGATGAGCTATCCTGACCGGGGCCATGGAATCAGCGAAGGACGCGGAACCTCACGACATCTCTACGAACTGATGACCCGGCACCTGCGCGACAAGCTGGAGCTCAGACGGTAGAACCCAGAGAGCGATGCGCGCAAAAACGTCGGAGAGAGTCACTGGGAGCCTCTCTCCGAACGCATCAAAGTCGGACGCGCAGTTCGTTGTCCACCCTTCAGGGTGCGCCCCCCAACCCGAGCAGCTTAACGCCAACACCCGTCGAGAGCGCAGGTCACCCCTGGGAGCGCTGGCATCCCTGCCGGCATCTTGTCTGATCCTCACCCACGCCGG
>VHDG01000077.1 GCA_016871475.1 Verrucomicrobiota bacterium | reverse complement strand
CGAGATGGGGCCATGGCCCGGGGGGAATCCGAGGCGGCCGGAAGACAAACTGGAGCAGAGATCAAACATCGTTACCTTGGCGGCTCGCAGGCCGGCCTTAAAGGAACGAAAACTGGGCAAAAACCAGGGAGGAAGCCGTCAACAGTGGACGAGAGGCACCGCTGCCAATGCTTGGCGCGCTTCCCGCCACTTGGCTCGATGCTTCACGATCCAGTCGGTCAAAGCGCGCTCGAACCCGATGTCAAAGCCCGCCTTCTCCGACTCGATCCACTTGTGACGCAGGATCTCCTCGCGCTCCGCTTGGAACTCACGGTAAAGCGACGAGTTTTTCACAACGTCAACGACAGGTCCGGCACTACTGGAAGCCTGGCTCATACGCAGTTTCGTCTTGAGATTGCGGCGTGAATTTAGCATCGAGCTCATGGATGACAACTTGTTTTTCCGGCGAACCAAACGGCGGGCGTCGGGAGTTGACAGGTTTGCGAAGGCCTTAAGTCGGGTCCTCATGGTTGTTTAATGAAATAGGTCGCGGCTATTGGAATCCGATCACCCTCACCTCATTGCGCCACTGCACGGTTACCTCCTTGCGATCGATCGCAAGTATCCGCGCACCAGCGATTTCGTCTCCCTGGTGGAGGGTGCGAGAATTGATCACCACAGACGGATTGGCCGGCCGGAAATAGATCCCCTGCAGGGTGAGAGCCGGAAAAACGGCAGGCGCCCATGAGACCGGGATCGGAGGCGTGCGCGCGGGCAAAGGGGCAGCCGTGGCGGGTTGGGATGGAGCCGATGCTGTTCGGATGGGCGATGGCGCTGGAACAACAGGCGCGGAAACAGGGGAAGGTCTGGCTGGAGCAGGCGGAGAGCTGGCTACCGGGCTGACAGGCTCTGGTTCTGGAGCGGGTTCCGAAGTCTCGGCAGCCGGCTCCGGCGGCGTGATGACAGGAGGTTCCAACGATTGATCCGCATAGTCAGCCGCCTCCTGCACCGGTGTCCGCGCAGCAGCCTCAACAACATCCGCATGGATCGGGACCTTCGAAGTGCCGCCGTGCCACCAAGCCCAGGCAAACCACGCAGAGCCCACCAGGCAGATGGCGAAGATTCCAATCGGCCAAAGCGTACTCGTCTCAGCTGATTCATCCGCCGGCCTCAGTTCCTCACTGAGTTCCGCAGCGGATGCCTGCCTGGCTTTTTGTTCATTAGCCCGTTTGAGAGCATCGTTGATCAAGCTCATGCGTTTATTTTTCCTTCCAGTTCATTGATGGCCCGCCCGACGGTGGCGAAGTCGATGCAGTCCGATTGTCGTACAAAACCTGCGAGCAAACACTTGTCGCACAGTGCATTCACAAGCCTCGGCACCCCTTTGGAGTAACGAAACACACGCCATAGAGCGGGGCTGGTAAAAACGGGCACGCCTCGGGCACCGGAAATCACGAGCCGATGCTGCACATATGTGCCGAGCTCCTTCCGGTTCAACGGGGTGAGATGATATCGAACGGTGATCCGTTGACGAAGTTGACGAAGGGAATAGTCCTCGAGCCGATCGCGAAGTTCGGGCTGCCCCATCAGCACGATCTGAAGCAGCTTTCGATCGTTGGTCTCGAGATTGGAAAGCAGGCGAACTTGCTCGAGGCTTTCGTTACTGAGGTTCTGAGCCTCATCAATGATGAGCACCGCGTCGCGTCCAGCATCAGCCTCCGCCAACAGGAATCTGTTGATCTCGCTCAACAACTCCAGACGGTCCATGCCCTTGACTTGAAGATTGAACTCCATGGCCACGGCACGAAGCAGCTCGGTGTTATCCAGAACAGGGTTGAGGATCAGAGCGGTGGAGAAGTTTTTTCCCATCTCCTCCAAAAGCGCCCGGCAAAGGGTGGTCTTTCCTGCCCCTACCTCACCCGTGAGCTGGACGAAGCCTTTGCGTTCACGAATGCCGTACAAGAGGTGGTTAAAGGCCTCTCGATGCCTCGCGCTATAGAAAATGAACCGCGGATTTGGGGTGATGCTGAACGGAGGTTCCGTCAGCCCATAGAATTCCAAATACACGCCCTCCCCCGAAGCAATCTCCTTGCCGAGGTATTATCGGCATAATTTGCCTGCTGGCGATACCGCCTTCTCCGGCAACCACCCGCCACAAGCATCACATCCATCGCCCCCTTCTCCGTCACCAGACGAACCCCGCGGGCGCTTCTTATTCTTTCGGCTCCCGCCGTCCCCGCCCCCGTCCCTCCCTTCCCCTCGTAATCGTAATCGTGCTCGTAACCGAGGACGCCTGAACAACCCTCTCAACCATGAAACGCTAGAAATGGATCAGGCATCTCCAACTCGATTTACCCGGTGCACGACGGAGTCCTGGGCATCAAGGACGGGCAGCCGATGACGATTGCGAGAGGCGGTCGCACTGGAAAAAGTGAGGTGCGTACGAATGCCACCCCGAACCCAGCTTTGGGCGAACCGACGGGAGCCTACTCGTTGTAGCCTTCTTCTCCGTGCTCGGCCAGGTCGAGACCGGCCCTTTCAGTTTCAGGATCAACACGGTTTGTGCCGAGGACAGCGCGCACGAGATAGAAGATCACAACCGTCGCCACAACGGACCAAACCAGAACGATCAGGGCTGCCTTGACCTGTTCGAGCCAGAGCGTTTTGCCCAGGTAAGCTCCCAGGTTCGTTGAAAGGTTCGGATTGATCTTTGCGTCGGCACAGAACCCGGCCATCAGCGTTCCCAATGTCCCGCCCACTGCATGCACTCCGAAGGTGTCGAGCGAGTCGTCGTAACGGAGCCATTGCTTGAGCTTGCTGCACGCCAGGAAAGTGGACGCTCCAGCGAGCAAGCCGATCAAGATGGCGCTGTTAGCCGTCACGAATCCACTGGCCGGGGTGATGGTCGCGAGGCCGGCCACCGCTCCTGAGCAAAGCCCGAGAATGCTGGGCTTGCCCCTGAGCCAATACTCCATCGATGCCCAGGTGGCACCTCCGGCCGCCGCCGACAGAGTTGTGGCCACGAACGCGTTGGCTGCGATCCCATCGGCTGCCACCGCACTGCCCGCGTTGAAGCCGTACCATCCCACCCAAAGCATGCCTGTCCCGATGGCACAGAGGACCATGCTATGCGGCGGCATGGGTTCCTTGCCGTGGCCCAACCGCTTGCCGAGGAGGATACAGAGAACCAGCGCAGACCAACCGGAGGTCATGTGCACCACGATTCCCCCGGCAAAATCGATCGACTTGATCGGTGCGTCGGCATTCCAGATCCCATTCATCCAGCCCCCAGCCCCCCAGATCATGTGAGCCGCTGGGAAGTAAACAACGAAGAGCCAGAGCACGCAGAAGAGCATCACCGCTGCGAATTTCATTCGTTCAGCAATGGCTCCGACAATCAGCGCAGGGGTGATGATGGCGAACATCAGCTGGTACATGGCCCAGATATTGTGAGACACCCAGGTGCTGTAGTCGCCATTGGGAGTGATATCGACGCCGCGCAGGAACACGTGATCCAGCCCGCCGAGAAAGGCATTGCCTTTGGCAAAGCAGAGGCTGTAGCCGATCGCCCACCAGATGATGGGCACGATGCATGCGAGCCCCATGCATTGAGCGACCACGGACAAGACGTTCTTGCGTCGGACCAGGCCCCCATAAAAAAGCGCGAGCCCGGGCAAGGTCATGAAGAGCACGAGAGCCGATGAAGTCATCATCCAGGCGTTGTGCCCTGGCCCGGCGACATTAACCGCGGTGTTGGCGCTCCGGGCGGCATTGTTCAGATAGGCTTCGAGATCAGCCGTGCGCTCAGCGGGTGTGGCTTCCGCAGCAGACAGGAGCCCTGGGTCGGGCAGAACGAACAAGGCGAGAAGCAAGGCGATCAACAAGCAGTGCCTGGAGATGTAAGTAGGAGTATTCATCGAGAGAGTTTTTTGGGGGTCAGTTCACTCAAACGGCTTGGTCACCACGTTCATCGGTTCGGATGCGGATTGCCTCCTCCACATGCGACACGAAGACTTTGCCATCGCCGATCTTGCCGGTCTTGGCAGCCTTGACGATGGCATCCACGGCTGCTTCGATCTGCTCGTCTCCAACCACCAGCTCGATCTTGGTCTTGGGAACGAAGTCCACCGTGTATTCGCTCCCACGGTAGATCTCCGTGTGTCCTTTCTGGCGTCCAAAGCCCTTCACCTCGGTGGTCGTCATGCCCTTGATACCGATTTCCTGAAGGGCGTCCTTCACCTGTTCCAGTTTGAACGGCTTGATGATCGCTTCGATTTTCTTCATGGGTCGCTTGCAGTCGATTCACCCCGGGCTGGTTGGAAAGCCTGGGAAACGGCGGGAGAATGCAAATACAGCATGAGAACAGCAATGTATTTTCATGCATCCAGTTAATCTGGCCGGATGAACCTCACACCCCCCCTGCCCCCAAATGGACATCACAACCTCCCTTCGGCCCCCGAACCGCCTCTCTGAACGTCTTTTCGAAATCCGGAGTCTGGAGATGACCATCCGGGCCTTCGTCTTCTCCGCAGATCCTCTCTTCCTCCGATGCCGACTTCGATGCAGTGACGGGGTGCATCAGCGGGGCATACCAGGGTCAAGTCACACTTCCGAGTTGTACGGCACAGGAAGCCCCGGTGGTCTCCGGAAGATTGCCGGGTCGGCCCTGAAGTTTCAGCCAGGCCAGCAAAGCAAAGGCGGCAGGCTCAATACTCGAAACCGGCCATCCCAGGTCATCGCCCGTGATGATCTCCAGCGATTGGGAGCGTCGCTCGAACTGCTCCCGCAACATTCTCCTCAAGGTCAGATTTCTGGCGCCTCCTCCGCATAAGACCAGCCGCGATGGCAGTGAAGGGAGAAATGCAGTGCAGCTGTTTGCGATCGAAGCCGCAGTCAGGGCCGTGAGCGTCGCCAAACCGTCCGCATCAGACATGTGCCTTCGCCAAACATCCGCCTGGGCTTTTGAGAAGAAAACATCTCCGAACTCCTCACGGCCCGTGCTCTTGGGCGGCGTCCGAGCAAAAAACCGATGCCGAAGCCAGGTTCGCAGCAGGGGCTCATTCACTCGACCCCGCGAAGCCCAGGCGCCGTCCCGGTCGAAACTCAGCCGACCTTGCGTCCACTCGCGACAAGCCCGGTCGATGAGCATGTTTGCCGGACCCGTGTCGAATGCCAGGATGGACGGCGAGCCGGACCGTCTGGCATCGATCGATGTGAGGTTCCCGATCCCGCCCAGGTTTTGCACGGCAACATGTTTTCCAGGTTGAGCGAAGACGTTCAGATGAAACATGGACGCGAGCGGAGCTCCCTGACCGCCGACGGCAAGGTCGCCAGCTCGAAAGTTCGAGATGACAGGCGCCTGCAGCTTTGCTGCGAGATAGGAGGGTTCTCCGATCTGAAACGTCGCCGGGGAATTCCGAGCGGGGTTGTGAAAGATGGTCTGGCCGTGAAGCCCCGCTGCATCGGGCCTGGGTGATCCTTCGGGGACCTGGGCATGTCTGGCATAAAAACGCCCCAAGTCGTGGTGCAACTGTGCCGTTTCCCAGGAGGTCGCTTCCCCCCCGGCAGCCTTCCAAAGAGACTTCCTAAGTGGTGAAGGAAAGCTGGCCTGCCAGGACGACAGCAGCTCAATCCCTGGTTTCATTCCCTGGAACTTGCAGAGGGCGAAATCAACCGCATCAAGGCTTGTGCCCGACATGATGCCCAGAATGTGTTGATAACGTCGTTGCATGGTGGCGGAGAAACAACTGCGCAAGACCGGTGCCGGACCTTCGATGCGCCTCACCGCCGGTGCGAAGCCTCAGGCGGGGTCACAGCTCCGACAAGATGAACCACAACTGAACCGCAGTGGCGAAAAAGCCTGTGCCATAGGTGAGCCACTCCCATAGCCGGCCTGAACTTTGCCGAGCAGGGGCGAGGGAGCAGCTCAGCTTGAGACTGCCCAGCTCAAGAACGTCGCCGTTGCGGAAGCGGGCGTCGTGGACGGATTCGCCGTTCAGGATCACCAGCGCATTGGGGCCTGCTGCCACGCGAAAACCTGGAAAATTGGGATCCGGGGAAAGCACCGCGTGATGGTCCCAGACTCCGGAGTCCTGTGATCTGAAGTCCGACGTCGCTGCCCTGCCAATACTGAAAGGGAAGCGGCCGGCTGGGATTTCCCGGCCGGCCGATTCACCTTGGAGAACTTTGAGCGAGATCACGATCTGGTAGCTACCAAATCCTCTTGGGCACGTTGATCGAATCTCCAGGAAACACGGGGAGATCCAGGGTGTGATCCTCCAGTGCCTTGGTGCAATCGATCCTGAACTGCTGGCCGTTGACGCGTCGCAGCACAACCTTCTTGCGGTTGGCGAACTCGGTGAAACCGCTGGCGGAGTCGATCGCCTGCAGCACGGTGATGCCCGTGGCATAGATCTGGCGATTAGGCTGCCTAACCTCGCCCCCAACGAAGTAGAAACGTTCCTCGCTCTTGATCGAGACCGTAAGCCGTCTGAAGAACCTCGGGACATACGATGCCTCGATCGTTTGCTGCAACGCTCCGGTGGTCTTGCCGGCGGCTTCGACTTTCACTCCCAGCGGGAGGATGATGCTGCCGTCGTCCTTGACCCGGTCTTTGAAGTCGGGGATGCCGGACTGAGGTGGCAGATCCGAAAAAGTCACCGTGAGCAGATCCCCCGGCCGGATCAACTCCATCCCATACGGAGGAGCTGAGGCAGCCGAGCCTGCGGACGCAGAGCTGGTGCGGGAGGATGAATTGGTTGCGCACCCGGAGAACATGACCGCTGCGCTCAGGATGGCGACGGAGGCCAGTAAGACTTTGAGTTTCATGCAAGAGGACAAAAGCTGCGCTTAGTATTTGGTTTTGATCTCCGTGCCACCGTCGTCATCGGAGCCCTTGGATTTGGCCGAGCTGGCTGCAGCCGTTGGGGCCTCCATGGAATCCTCGGACTTGGAGTAGTAATCGGAGTAATAACCGCTGTAGTAGTAGTAGTTCTCGTCCTGGCTCATGTTGATGTTGTTCAACACGATGCCCAAGAGGTTGCCTCCGACCTTCTCGATGAGCTGCTTCGCCCGGATGGTCATGGGCTGAGGGTAGCGGCGGTATTGGATGACCTGCAGAACCATGTCCACTTCGCTGGCGAGAATGGAGGCATCGCTCACACCCATGATGGGAGGTGAATCGAAGAAGACGAAGTCGTAGCGACGCTTGAGCTCCTTCACCAGTTCGCGCATGTGAACAGAGTTGAGGATGCCGATCGAGCTGGACGGAAGCCGGCCGCTGGGTAGGAAGTCGAGCGTGGGGCACTGGGTGGTGACAATGACTTCCTCCAGGGTCCTCTGCTTGAGCAGATAGTTCGTGAGGCCCTCGGAATTGCTGCACTTGACGATCTTGTGGATGCTGGGACGTCTGAGATCGGAGTCAACCACCAGGACTCGTGCACCGTTTTGCGCGAAGATGACGGCAAGGTTGAACAAGGTGGTGGACTTGCCTTCGCCGGCTCCACCGCTGAGCACGGTGAGGGTTGTGGCGTTGCTGTCCTTGCGGCCGAACAGAATATTCGTCCGCAGAACGCGATAGGCTTCCGCGTGGGGGCTGTCCACCCCCTCCTCGAGCAGGGACCCCACGTTTTGAGGGATCACGCCAAGCACGGGAGCTTGAAGGGCCCGCTCCACGTCATCGATGGTCTTGACGCTGGTATCGAGGTATTCGATGAAGAACGCCAGAGCGATGCCCAGCAACAGGCCGAACACGACCCCCAATGCGATGTTGAGGGCCTTCTTTGGGCTGCTTGCAAACAGTGCTTTCTGAGCCGGATCGATGACCTCCACAATACCGGGTCGCTCGATGGTGGAGTCCACTTTGTCTGCGGTGATCTTCTGATACATCCTTTCGCGAAACTCCTTGAGCTTCTCGAGGTCCCGCCTGGCATTGAAATAAGGCGCGCGGCGGATGGCGGTCTCAATGTCGGTCTTCCGGGTTTTCTCAACCTCGGCGACAAAGCTGTCCATCTTCGCCTTTGCAGTGGCCGCCTTGATGCGCAGACCTTCGATGATTCCCTCGAGGCGTTCGTTGACCTGGTCATTAATCCTGGCGAGGACGCCCTTGAGGCGGATGACATCGGGGTGTTCCGAGCTGTAGGTCTCGATCAGGTCTGCCAGCCGTTGTTCAGCTTCCGCTTGGCGTTCCAGAAGTCCCTGGAGGTGCTGATCCGGAGACGCGGTGAGCACGGATGTCTTGAACTCCGCGCGAGTGAGATTTGTGAGCGAACTGTAGAGCGTCCAGGCGTGCTGATACTCAGCCTGAGATTCCAGCCGGAGGCTCTCCAACTGTCGCAGGATTTCCGGTTCGGGCACCGTGCTGCTGTAGAACGCACGGTCATCCGCATCAGGAATCTTGAGTTCGATCTTCTTCCGTTCGACCTCGGTCTGCTTCTCGGCTACCAGGTTATCGAGCTTCTTCGCCTCCGACTCCATCTTCTCGATCCCGCGGCTGACGGTGTCCCGCAGGTTTCGCAGCCGGCTTTCCTTATAAACATTGGCGATCTCATTGGCAATCTTGGCAGCCAGTTCCTTGTCATGGTCCTCGACCCGTATCTCGATGACGCTCGTGTTGCGGTACTGTTCCACATCCACCTGTCCTCGCACGATGTAGTAGGTGTCCTCGGTTGAAAGTGCCTCCTCTATCTTCTCGCGCTCGGCCCACACCTTGCTCAGTTGCAGGTTGGTGATGACCTGAAAGATGATCGATTTGGATCTCAGGACCTCAAACTCGGTTTGTATCCAGTATGGATCGTAGGCGGAGGACTGAACGTTGTAGGTCAGCCCGGTATTGTCAGGGGCGTCCTTCTCCACCCGGATGCGGACAGTGCTCTGGTATTTGGGGGGGATGATGAAGGTGACCAGGGTGGCAGTGAGAGTCACCAGGAGGAACACGGCCAGGATGACGGTCTTGCGGATGCGGATGATGCGCCAGTAGTCGAGAAAGTGGAGCTCACTGTCTTGTGTGTGCGCGTCGAACGAGTTTTTCTTTTCCATACGAATACGAAAGGGATGGCCGGATTCCTCAGAGGGAGCGTTAAGGCGGCAGGTTTTTGTTCAATGCGGTCTTCTCAAGCCGCCATGTGATTTGTGGGTTTAATACTTCGCAGTGAGCCCCAGAAAGATGCGGTTTCGATCGAAGTCCCGGCTCGCTGAAAGAGCCGCGCTCGGCGATGTGGACTTGTCATAGTTGTAGCTCAGGTTCGCGGAGAGAAACTCATTGATCTTATAGTCCGCGTTCAGCTGCAAAGAATAGTAGTTCTGGGTCAGGCCTTCGTTGGCTCCGCCCTTGTACTCATAGTGGTTGTACCGGAACTGGCTGCCCAGGGTGATGCGGGGGGTCAGCTTGTGGCTGATGTCCAGATACGGCCCCATGCTCTGCGCATCGGTCGTGGGGTTGGTGGGGGTTGTCACATCGACCAGGTCCGTGGCGGTTCGATCCACACGTACCCCAACCCGGGCATAGGAGTCCTGGCGGTAAACCCAGACCAGGCTGCCGCTGACGTAGATCGAGTTTTCATTCTGACCGTCAAGGTTGCTGTAGTCGGTGAATTGGGGACCGCCTTCGAAACTGGCTCTGACCCTTGAATTGATTTCGTAATCAGTGCCAACAAATACCGTGTGGCGGAGCTGGTTCTTGACGTCAGCGGTGGTGATCGCAGGAGGTTGGACGGCGAATTTCCCTGCGTAATCGACAAGGCTGAGCCGGTAGCCTCCACGGAATTTCAGCTTGGGCTGCACCTGGTAAACCGCGGCAAGCCGAGCTTCATGTTCCAGCCGGTCAAGCAACGCGGAGCGAGTGCCGTTCCCAGAGTCGGTGTAGTCGTACCAATTGTTGCCGTAGGCAGCGTTGATTCCCAACACTTCGCTGATCTGCGAGTTCCAATCGATGTTCAGGAAGTTGCGGTAGGCGCTGCCGTTGGACCGTTGAACCACACCGATGTCACTGACCACCTCCGCCTCCTGTGCATAGGCGAAGGAGTTATCAATGCTCACCTTGTGTCGCTCGCTGAACTGGTGGTCCAGGCGGCCTGAAAACTCATGGCTGCTGTCGGTCTTTCGCGAGACACGGTCGACGAAATAGCGCAGTCCGTAGGTATAGGACGCGCTGAGCAGCGTCTGCTG
>VHDG01000076.1 GCA_016871475.1 Verrucomicrobiota bacterium | reverse complement strand
GGGAAACCTTCAGGGCTAGGAAACAGGAAAAATAACGATTGCGACGGCGTCCCTTCACCAAGTTTCCCTTCACTTCCGTCAGCCGCATGTCGCGTAAACTACACGCTGTCATGACTTTGCGTTCATAGGAAGGGCTGGCTGAGCTTGATGACCTGCTCGTCCACAACACCCGCCTCGAACCGCAGCTTGCTGCGCCCGCCATTCATTTCTCGCCTGGAGGTTTGGCCTCCGACATCACTGCACCGGTCCCTTTGCCTGCTGGCTCGGTGCGACGCAGCAACTTCGCTGTCGAAGCTCGGGTGCGCGTTAAAAAAAAAAAGCGGGCAAAGCCGTGACATCCTCGAAGGGGACCACGAACCGGGTGGCTGGCCTGTCAGAACGTGATCATGTCGTTTGCCTGCCCGCAGTGCGGACAACGCGATCGGTCCACGTCCGGGTCGTCGGTGTAGACAAAGTGGCATTGGGTGCACCTGAAAACATGATCCTCGCTGGGGGTGAAACCGAAGAGCTTTCGGCGTCGCTCAGACAGCCACGCGAAACCAAGCAATCCCAGCAGCACCACTCCCACCACCAGCGCGATCAAGGTTTCGTAGCTCATGCTAAGGCGGGCCAGAGGGCACAACAGCAGGCGCGGGAGCGACGGCACTCCACTGGAAGACAAGCGTCCCTAGGACCAGCCCGGGCTCCGAGTCGAGCACGGTGCCCGGGAGACGACGAGGCATCGGCTCGAAACGCAAACCCCAGGCGATGGAAACCGCATGGCGGTCAGCGTCAGGGATGCGCCCAGGGCGACCAAAACTAAGTCGGGTGGCTTCGCCTTCGGGATCCGCCAGAGTGGCCGCCTGCACCTGGCCTTCGTTGTCCACCAGGACCCGCACATGCGTGTCGGCAAGCACATCCGATGACGGCCAGACCGGCAGCGTGGGCGGGTTGAGCAATTTCCTTTGCTGAAGGGATCCTTCAATGAGCAGGGATGAAACCCTGGGGCTTGCGACGTTGGCCGGGAACACATCCCGCCAGACGACCGGCAGATCCGCCGTTTGTGAAGGCGCGAGGGTGGCTGCGGCGATCTGATCATCCAGCGCCTGAATCCGCCCTCCCTCCTTCCATTCCATCCAGGACACAGCGGGGTCGAAAGAGGCGGAGCCCGCATCACGAATTCTTCTGCGTTCCTGCCAGGCTGAACCGGAAAAACCGCTGGTATCAGGAAGCGCAAACAGCGTGGGCGAGAGGACCGCGTAAACGTTCCCGTACACCCTGGGATCATCCGGCATGACAAGGGTTGTACGGGACTCGTGAGCCGGCGGCAGGCGGAGGGGAGCACCCTGCTTCACCAAGAGACCGATCGTCGCCGCCTGGACAAGGGTGAGCCCCCCGATCACGAGAACCCATTGTCGAGGTGTGACAGGCAGCAGGCTCATGGGGCCCGCGATGGCAGTATGCCGGGGTAGGAGGCCATCGGACGGACTTCCAACAGCGTCTGTTGGATGCCCGCATTTCTGGCCATCACCAGCAATGACACGAGGTTGGAGTGTCTGAGGCCCGCATCTGCTCCAATCACGAGGGTGAGAGGGCCGGCCTCGTGCGACAAGGCCTTCAGCTTCACGCCGAGTTCACGTTCGCTTGTGATCTGGTTTTCGTAGAAGCAAGCGCCATTGGCCGTGACGGCCACGTGAATGGTCTGGTTTGTGATTCCGGGAAAGCCCGACGCAGTGGGCAGCTCCAGCTGGATCCCGGGCACCATCACGAGTCCGCTTTGGAACGTGAAGAACAGGAGCAGAACAAAGAACACCCCCGAAAAGGCAGCGGCATCGAGCTTTCCACGAAAAATCTTATGGCGTCGGGGGAACCTCATTTTTCAGACCTGGGGGGATCCGTGACGATGTTGACGATTTCCGCAGCCGCTCTTTCCATTTCCAGCACGATGGAATTGACCCGGCTCACCAGATAGTTGTAGGCGGCGTAGGCCGGAATGGCGAGAGCCAGACCGGCTGCGGTGCAGATGAGCGACTGCCATATCCCAACCACCAGAAGCTGCCGGTTGGCGAAAACATTCTCGACCTGCAACACCGTGAACACCTTGATCATTCCCAGTGTGGTGCCGAGCAAGCCCATCAGCGGCGCTATCTGCGCGATGGTGGCGAGAAGGTTCAGTTTCTCCTCCAACGGCGGCACCTCGATCAGTCCCGCCTCCTCCAGGACGCCGCGAAGCCCTTCACGGCCTTGATCCCGGTTCATGATGGCCACCTTGACCAAACGGGCGACCGGTCCGGGAGTGGCATCGCAGATCGAGAGGGCCTCGACCACGTTCTCGCGTTTGAGCACGTTACGAACTCCGGTGAGAAACTCCATGGAGTTGATCTGGGCGCGATGATAATGGAGCACGCGCTCCACAAACACGACTGCGGCAACGCCACTCGTTGCCAGAATCAGCCATAACATCGGCCCGCCGGCTGTCAGGATGTTGACCATGGGCGAGTCTTATTCGTCCTGAGGGATCGTGTAAAAATAAATTCCAGCTCCAACCAGCCGGAATTCCACCCTGGAGCCAGCCAAATCCAACGAGCATTCCGAAATAACGATACGGTGGCCAGAGCCACAAAGTCGGACACCCCGTTCGTTGTCCACCCTTGAGGGTGTTCCTTCCTGGGCGAACGTAAGCAACGGGAGCGAATGTTCTTCGGAACGCGCGGGGGAAAGCCAACTCGCCCGCATGGTCAGATCGGTGGCGGACAAGCGGGCGTAGTGATGTGGAAGTTACGTTTCTCGAACATGCGCCTGCCGGCGCTTGAGCTGCTCAAGGATTGCTTATCGGCTCGGGCGTCGGCTGACCAGCGATCCTGTAGAATCGAGTGCCAGTCACCGGAATGGAGAGGCGACGTGAAGTAAGATCCTCAGAAACATTCTCCCATTCTCCGGCGGAGAGAGAGCTTCGTTGCTGAAGGCGGAAAGGCGGCCGTCCTCCGCACCACTCTAGCTTCATTTCCTGACCTTCCCTCCGCGCAGAGGTCACGGTGAGCGGGATGGTAAAGAGACGACCTTCTCCGTCCCAGCCGGCGGTGGCGAACAGTGAGCCATCTGGAGAGACTTGGATGCGATAGGGCTCCTTTTGGCTGAATGTGACGGCAGGCTTACCCACAGGCACGGTGAACAAGTGCCGAAAGTCCCGGGCAGCCCAGCCTTTGGCAGTTCCGTCGTATCCGCGTGTGAGGACAATGGTCTGTTCTCGATCCACAGCGAGCTCCCGCACTCCCGTCTGTTTAGCCTTCACCTTCCGGATTTCCGATCCATCGGCAGTCGCGTAAACCCGGAGGTCATCATTGAAGGAACCTGAGTAGATCGACTTTCCGTCCTCCGAGATCACGGCGAAGGCTGCGAACCCCACCTGATTGGTCATGGTGCGTTCCAGGGAGAGATCGTCGAGATTCCAGATATAGACCCTTCCGTTCTCGCTCGCGGATACGACACGACGCTCGGAGTGGCAAACCGAAAGCCGATGGCTCCCAACATCGAGCCCTCGAGATTGCGCGATCAAGGACCCAGCAGCAGCTGAATACCTCCGAATTTGAGCATCTTGTGGAACTAAACACACTCACGCTCGACGCCCATCTTTCTGGGCAAAGACTTTGCCACTTCCTCACGGCTCTCCATGGCGGGTTGGCCCGGCCTGAATTCCGGAGTCGGAAGCGCACCCACCACCGGAACCAGATCCATCAACGCTGTGCTCTCAATCAGAAAGAATCTTCCATCCTGCTCCAACCATCGTTTCGCGACAGGAATGGACTTCTGCTCAGCCCCTCCGTCAGGCACCAAATCGATTCTCGCAGGCGTCAACCCGTCCCTCGCAACATCCTGGTTCAAGTCAAAGGCTTTGCCTTCCACGAAGAGCAGATCTCCAAAGTCGAGAATCGCATCGACTAAATCCGGCTCCACCATGGCTGCTCTGCGAACAGGATCGGTTTCTTCCGCTAGCACTCGCTCTGCAATCCTCGGGCGCGGCGGGTCAATGAACTCTGTCCAGGTCTCGAGTCGGAATGTCGGATCAGCCAGCAACTCAGCCGCCACTTCAGGATGAGCGGTGATGTCCTCTCGAATGATGACGTCGCTCTCAAACGCTTGTCGTGTATAGGTGATTCTTAAGTCAGCCTGAACACCCTCAAAACAATCGCGCCAAATCACTTGGTTGGGCGGCAGGATCTCATCCGATGGAATCTCGGATCTGGGCCAGCGGGATGCCTCTGCCGGAAGCAGGGGAGTAAAGGAACAAACCCGCCGGATGAGACGTGAACCGAAGTCCGGAGGGGGTGGTTAATTCGACAAGGCCTGCACTGTTGGCATTCGCGGCCAGGTGCAGTTTGAGAGGTCCGTTGATCGCTGAAGCTCCTCCTGGGGAAGGATCGATTCGTTCTTCCGTCTCCTTCCAATCCTGGCCGTCCTTGTAAAAACGTCCGCCTTCCAGAACAACATGCTGATCTTCTTGGGATGCCGATGACACAAGGGCTTGGGCTTCGGCGAGGATTTGTTTCCCTCCGGTTTGATTGTTCTCAGCAGCTCCGATACCCAAAACCACCGCGCCTAAAAGCAGCGACGGGAGTATCGACCGACGGGGGTGGGATGTGAGTGGGCAGATTTCATGTGATCAGCGGGGCATTACGAGTTCCTGAATTGGGATCGCGTCTCCACGGATTCCTTTGTTTGTTGGCTTGCTGGAATGAACCAGCATCACTGCCGAACGTCAAGTGCGCGTTTAAAAAAAACGGGTAGAGGGGCAGAGCCCGAGCACCCTTCCGAGTAGCGCGTCCGCCCCCCTGGGAGCGCTGGCGTCTCGCCGGCCTCTGGCTTGCTCATCGCGCCTTGCCGGCGAGACGCCAGCACTCCCGGGGTGTTTTGAAAACGGGTTGCTGGACCACGGACCCCACAGCTACGGTCAGCGCGCATGAATTGTCTCTCGCGAGCCCGCGAAGTTTTCGACATTGAAATCGCCGCCCTCAAAGCGGTTCGAGCACGGCTCGGCCTCTCCTTCACCCAGGCTGCCGACATCCTGGTTCAAACGCTTTCCACCCGGGGCAAAGTCGTGGTGGCAGGAGTGGGTAAGAGCGGAAATGTGGGACGCAAGATCTCTGCGACTCTCACCAGCACCGGCTCCACAAGCGTCGTGATGGATCCGGTCGATGCCATGCACGGTGATCTGGGAATGATATGCGATGGCGATGCCATCCTCATGCTCAGTTACTCCGGAAACTCGGAAGAGCTGGTCAACCTGATCCCGGCCATACGGCGCTTTTCGGTCAAGATAATCGCTCTGACCGGTTCTCCTCGCTCCCTTCTCGCCCGACACAGCGACTGCCTTCTGGACATTCGAATTCCCCGCGAAGCCTGTCCTTTCAACCTCGCGCCGACCGCGAGCACAACAGCAATGCTCGCCATGGGGGATGCACTGGCCATGGCAGTCATGGAAGCTCGCGGATTTCGCGCACAAAACTTCGCCAAACATCACCCTTCAGGGGCCATCGGCCGGGCGTTGCTCCTAAAAGTGAAAGACATCATGCGTGGCGGTGAAAGGAATCCAGTCGCATCCAGAGAGCTCACCGTCAAACAGGCACTGCTCGCCATGACCAAGGCCAAATGTGGATGTGTGAGCGTGGTGGATCAACGAGGACGATTGGTGGGTGTGTTCACCGATGGAGATTTCCGTCGCGCCATGGCCAGGGATGAATCGGTCCTCGGACGCAAGATCGCTGCGGTCATGTCCCCCAACCCAATCTGCATTCCAGAGGACAGCCTTGCCGTCGAAGCGCTCAAGATCTTCAACGAACGCAACATCGACGACTTGATCGTGGTGGATGCACGCAAACGCCCCGTGGGCCTGGTTGATTCCCAGGATCTCCCTCGCCTCAAGCTCATGTGAACCCAAGGGTCAGTTTGTCGTCTGAGTCAGGAACTCCAACAGGTCCGCCATATCAGCCGGAGAGAGCCCTTCCTCCAAACCCTCCGGCATCAAGGAAAGCCCCGATACGGATTGATGTTTGATCTCCGCCCGATTGACCGCGGTCTCCAATCCACCCGCTTGTCGAATCCTGATCGCATCAGCTGTTTCGGAAACAAGCAGTCCTGAGAGAGTGTCGCCCGACTTGAGCTCCACCTGGTGCGCCAGAAACACGGGCGCCACCTCCCGATTGGGATCAAGAATATGGGTGAGCAGTTTCTCCTTTCCAGCACCCTGTACGGATTCCAGATCAGGACCCACTGCATGGCCTGCTCCAGCCTTTCGATGGCAGGTCACACAACGTTGCTGGTAGGTCTGGCTTCCTTTCGCCGGGTTCCCTTGAAGGGCAAGGGCAGGAAGGTAGTTGTTCACCTGGCCCTGTCGGCTTGCCTTGGAGGCGTCTCCAAAAATCTTGATGGCTAGCTGACGCAGATTCTGATGGGAGGAACCCCTCAGCCTCATGACTTGTTCCACCGTGAGTTCTGTCCGCTGAACCCTGCCCTGATTCACAGACTCCAGCAGTGCAGCCGACCGGTCCGGATGTCTGCAGAGCCAATCAACAAGCAGGGCACGGTTGCCGGGGTTGATGCCGTCCCAAGCCTTCAATACATCCTGCGCAGCCTCACTGCTGCTCGAGCGGGTGATGGCCCTCGTGGCGACTTGACCCACCGAGGGTGGCTGCTGGGGTCCAAGTGCCTGAAGAAGCGAGCTTCTCGACAAGCTCCAAGGCAGCCATGCCGCCAGTTCCAAACCCAGAACACGACGATCAGGGGAAACGTTCGGCGTCATGTCTCCCGCCTGTTCAAGACCGGCACGAAGGTGAGGTTGTATCGACTCTTTTTCGACCCAGGGCAGGAACGGCAATCCCGCCCTTGCTGCACCGCCTGCCGCACCCGTGAGCAAGACGATGGTTCTGTCGGAGGGCGCCCAGCTCTTGAGCACAGCCTCGACTACCTCAAGGCCTTTTCCGGTTTTGTCAGCTCCGAGTACACCGCCGATTCGCCCCAGCCACTCAACACTCGGCACATTGGAACCTTCACGGGCTTGCTGAAGAAGCCAGGCGCTCAGGAAGCTTCCCGCAGCCCGCAACGTAGGAACTATGAGCTCAGGTTCCGGAGGCTTCGACATCAGGACTGCTGCAATGCGCATCCCTCCCTCTTGTTTCAGTGATCCAGCCGTCCATGCTACCTGACATCGAATCCGCAGGTCAGAATCCCTCGCAAGGGCTTCGAGCTGGTTCCAGATCGAATCCCCCAGCGGATGGGAAAGCTTCTCAACCAGTTGAACGGCGAGTTCTCTAACCTTGGGAGAAGGATCCTTGAGCGCGGCGGTGATGTGTTTGTGCTTCAGCATCCCAAGCCCCTCCAGGGATCTCAAAGCATGCATGCGGCCTGCTGGCAGGGCAGAGCTGAGAGCAAGGGTTTCGAGGCGGGGCGCGACGGATGCATCCTGCGACTGGAAGATCAGCCGGCTGGCGGTGTCGCGATGCCAGCCATTTGGGTGCTCCAACAAGGCCACCCATTCCTCCGGGGAAAGCTTGCCCAATTGCGGCGATCGAGGCGGGCGGAAACCTTTGGGCGCAACACGATAAATCCGGCCCCGATCCCAACCACTGTTCAGGTCCAGTCGCTTCTTCAAGTTCTCGGGAATCGACCACGGGTGTTCTATTGTTTCGCGATACATGTCCGCCACCCACAAGGTTCCATCCGGAGCGTTCGCGAACTGCACGGGTCGATGCCAGTTGTCGGTGCTGGCGACAAATTCTGTCGTCAATTCGTCCTGTGCACGCTCTGCGGTGAAACTGGTGCGATGCTCCTTCACCCGCTTGCGGTGAATCAGGTTGCTCCCGCAGTCCGCAATGAAAGCGTCGCCGAGATAGTCGGACGGAAAGGCATTACCGCGATAGATCGTCGCACCGGTTGCGCCCGTAAAATAGCCGGAGGCGCGACCCCCTCCCTCAATAATGCCCGGCACGGCTCCCGTGACGCGCCAGCGCGTGCGGATGATGCGCCAGGGTTCATCGGGGCTGATGCGGAACACGGGCGCTGCGGGACCGTCCGCCGCGATGCTCTCGCGCGTTGGCGGCGGGTCCAGCCCTGGCGGAATGTTCTTCAGATAGCGATCGTGAACCAGCACTGCCTGGAGGTGGTCGCTGTTGCTGCACAGAAACTTTCTCCCGAAGTCATCGAAACTCATGCCGTGCTGTCCGCCACCGGTTTCCAATCGGAAATCCAGCGTGCGAGGATCGAATGAGAAATCGCGTCCTCTCAACGGAACCGGCTGCAAGGTTGGGTCCTGGGGCGATGTGATGGTTCCGCCCCCGAGGCTTGAGGATCCGTGAATCCGGTTATCGAGACCCCAACGGAAAGAGTTGAGCAGTGCCTGGACGTTGAGCTTTGAAAGCGTGTCCACAGCAAATCCGGTGAAGACCACTTTGGTCGAGTCGGCCCGCAGATCTCCATCGCGATCTTCCAGGAACAGTATGTCAGGGGTTCTGCCCACGAAGATCCCACCCTTCCAGCACACCACGGCTGTGGGCCACCCAAGTCCTTCGGCAAAAACCGTGCTCCGATCGTAAACCCCATCGCCATCGGGATCCTCCAGAACACGAATCCGCCCCAGCTTGTCGTCGCGACGCTCCGAATAGTCGCGCATCTCAACAACGAAAAGGCGTCCGTTTTCATCGAAGTCCATGGCGATGGGATCCATCACCAGAGGCTCAGCGGCGACGAGCTGGACTTCGAACCCAGGTTTGACCTTGAACGCCTTCAGGGCTTCCGCGGGCTCCAGCGGCGCGCGGCGTGGCAGGTCGGCGTCTGTCACCTCCGGTTGAGCGTCCTGCGCGAGACAGGAGCAGGCTGGAGGCAGGAGCAGCCAGGTGATGAGGAGGCTAAAGCAGCGCCGGATCATGGAGGCGACCGTGCCTGGATTGACCCTGGAACTCCAGCGACAACCGCGCTACCAGCGAACCTTCCCAGGGAAAAACTCCGCAATCAGGTCTTCGTAGAAAGGACGCAGAGCCTTCACATCGGGAGGTGTGTGACTCTTGGTATAGAGGTCGTAAGGATTGAAAGCATGTACCCACTTCAGGTTCTGTTTGTCCTGATCGTTGAGAAGGTGGCTGTATTCAGCTTCACGATGCCAGGCATAGAAGCTGTGGTATCGGAGCATGTAGAGTCCTTCGATGGGCAGGTAGTCTTTGCAGACGTTGTAAATGTATTCGTCGTGACCCCAGGAGAGCTGGACCTTATCAAGACCGCATCCGGGCTCATACATGCCGTTTTCGCTCTGGAGCGCGGCGTTCTGGAAGTCCGGGTTGAGTTGGAAGAACTTGGGAAAGACAACCTTGTCTGAGTAGCGGCAGCCAGTGGGGAACGTGTCGCCGACAACCGCCCATTGAGGCTCGCCCCATAGACAGAGAATCTTGCCGAGGTCATGAACCAGTCCGGTGAGAATGAACCAGCGTGGATGACCATCACGGCGAATTTGCTCTGAAGTCTGAAGAAGGTGCTGGAGTTGGGAGAGATCCGTGTCGGGATCACTGTCGTCCACAAGCTGATTCAAGTATTCCATCGCCTCCCAGATCCCCATCTGACGACGGTTCAGGGACAGAAACTCTTTTCTTTTGGCCTGGGCGAAGTCGTAGGTTTGGTAAGTGTGATTGAGGCGATAGAACTCTCGCACAGTGGGGCGGGCGTCGGATTCGTAGTCCCGGAACTGCTCCTTCTGTTTCTCGGGATCGGTCGCCTGGAACGGGCGGGCGGCAGATTTGCCGGGCTCGGGATAGACTTCTTTGACGAAATCTTCCCACTCCTCGAGGTTTTGGAGCGGCGTCGGATTCGGTGCAGGGATCGAGTCCATAAAATCAAAAGGTCAAAAAAACAACATGATAGTGATCGACCAAAAGGGCCCCATCCGCAAGCCCGAAAAGCCGGGTGTCAAAGGTCGTGAGGCATCTCAATCCTTGATCCGTGTGGAAGCGAGAACCAGGTCTCGATTCAAAAGAAATGCCATCCCGGGGCTTTCGGCCGGGAGTCCTGTTCGAGCTCGGGTCCATGTTCGAGCCGCGTCCTCAGAGTAATAGATGCCTTTCGATGCCCCGACGAAAGCCCGATCATCAACAGCCGCCAGCTCCCAAATCGGGGCCTCCGCCAGCAGCTCCCCGGAATCATCGG
>VHDG01000075.1 GCA_016871475.1 Verrucomicrobiota bacterium | reverse complement strand
TGACGGATCGATCTTGGTTCTGGGCTGCCGTGGTTCTCTACGGCATCAGTGCCTTGTACTCGATCTTCCTCCTGCGCGGCGGCTTTCGTCAGGATAACAGGGTCAACTACCTCCTCCTGCTGGCCGGATGTGGCTTCCACACTCTCGCAATGCTCAAGAGAGGCTTCTCCCTTCAACGATGCCCCATCAACAATTTGTTCGAGGCCACCATGTTCATCGCCTGGACCATCGCCGCTGCCTACCTTCTGCCGGGTGTCTGGTCCCGCGTGAGGTTCCTCGGCGCCTTCACATCTCCAGTACTCTTCGGCATCGGCGTGTTCGCTCTGATGCCGGCCCTCGATCCTCCCTATCAACCGTCCCAACCCAATTTCTCCGGTGGCCTCCACAGCCTCCATGCCGCCCTCATTCTCCTCGCCGCAGGTGCGTTCGGCCTGAGCGCCGTCGCTTCAGTCATGTATCTCACTCAGGAACGGGATCTCAAACAGAACAAGCTTCGCGCCATGCTCTCCAGGCTGCCGTCCATCCAGCGCCTCGAACTCATCACCCGCCGACTCATCAGCGCCGGACTGGGACTGCTCACCCTGGGACTCGTGTCGGGGGCCGCCTGGCTGAACCAGCGGCACGGGGTCTTCTTCAAGGCCGACACCACCATCTTCTGGACTCTCTCGGTCTGGTTGCTCTATGCAGGCCTCCTCGTCGCCTACTGGCGGTTCGCCCAGCGTGGCCGACGCCTCGCATGGGGGGCCGTCGGGGGGTTCACCTTTGTCATCCTCACCTTCTGGGGCTTCTACCTTCTGTCCGGCCTTCATCAGGCCACGCCGCCCACGGCGCTCCCTCCCGCCTGAAGACCATGGGGATCTACGTCATAGGACTCAGCCATCACAACGCCCCTGTAGAGGTGCGCGAGAGGATGGCGTTCCCCGACAGCGCAGTCCCTGACACTCTCGCAAGAATTCGATCCGATGGGGCTGCCGAGGAGGCTGTGATCCTGTCCACCTGCAACCGCATGGAGCTCTATGCCGCCAGCTCACTGCCTCCCGCCCAAGCCGTCGCAGCGCTTCGACATCGACTTTTCGAGGATCGAGGCATTCCACCGAATGCCGAGATCGATCTCTACGCGATGTCCGAGCCCCGAAGCCTTGAGCATCTCTTCAAGGTGGCCAGCGGGCTCGATTCCATGGTCCTCGGCGAAACAGAGATTCTGGGCCAGCTCAAGAAGGCCTATGATCTCTCACTTCAATCGGGCTTCACAGGTGCCCGGCTGAACAAGGCCTTCCAACGCGCGTTCAACGTCGCCAAGCAAATCCGGACTGAAACCCAGATCCAACGGGGCAGCATCTCTGTCGCCTCCGTGGCAGTTGAGCTCGCGGAGAAAATCTTTGAAGCACTGGATGGCCGTCAGGTGCTGGTGATCGGCGCGGGTGAAACAAGCGAGAAGGTCGCTCGAGCCCTCCTGTCACGCGGTGCTCGGAGCGTCATCGTGTCCAACAGATCCTACGACCGCGCCGATGCCCTCGCCCGGGAACTGGGGGGTGTGGCGGTGCACTTCGAAGAGTGGGCTTCCGTGTTCAGCAATATCGACATTGTGATCAGCAGCACCGCTGCTCCTCACTGCATCCTCGATCGAGCCAGGCTCGAGCCCCTCATGCGCCTGCGCGAGAACCGGTACCTGCTCCTGATCGACATTGCCGTGCCCCGGGACATCGACCCCGCGGTCAACTTCATGGACGACGTCTTTCTCTACAACGTAGATGACCTGCAAGGCATCGCGGACGGCTACATGCAGCAACGGCGTGAGGAAGTGGAGGTCTGCATGAAGATCATTCGAGATAAGGCTCAAGCATTGCTGGGAAGCACGGCCCACGGAGGCAAGAATCCTCCGGTTTCCCGGCCGCTGCTCAATGAGGAATAGGCGAGCTCTCCCCGCAACGAACCTCCGCCCTCCTCATCATGCCTTCCAAGCCCATCCGAATCGCAACCCGTGGCAGCGCTCTGGCGCTGGCTCAGGCGCGAGCCACCCTCCTCGAATGCCAGAGGGCATTTCCCGAACGTCGATTCGAGATCCAGGTGATCAAGACCACGGGAGACAAGCTCCAGACAGCGTCCCTGGCCGGGGCACAACTCCCAAAGGGACTCTTCACCAAAGAGCTGGAGACAGCCTTGCTCAGCAAGGAGGCGGACCTAGCTGTTCACAGTCTGAAGGACCTTCCCACTCAATTGCCGGCAGGTTGCATCCTGGGGGCTGTTGGACGACGGGAGGATCCCCGGGACGTGATGGTGGTCCGAGCGGAAGGGTCAACCAGTTTCCGCTCTTTCGGCAAAGATGTTGAGTTAAAGAATCTACCCGCAGGAGCTGTCATCGCCACCAGCAGCACCCGTCGGGCGGCCCAAATCCTGGAGCACAGGCCCGACCTTCGCTGCGCGCCCATCCGTGGAAACGTCGGGACACGACTGCGGAAGCTGCTCGAGAACCCCGAGATCGACGCCACGATGCTGGCGGCAGCCGGATTGAACCGGCTCCAATTCCGGCTGGATGACACCGGTTTGCTCAGCGGAGGTCCGGCCGACATGGAGCCTGTGCCTCCAGGAAAACTGCGCGTGCTGCATCTGTCCGCCGAGGAGATGATTCCATGCGTCGGTCAGGCCGCCATCGGGATCGAAATCCGTGAGGGTGACGAGGAGTTGGCTGAAATATGCCGCGCTCTCCATCACGATGCCACCGGGCTGTGCGTCATGGCCGAGCGAAGCTTCCTGCAAGCCACGGGTGGGGGATGTCAGGCTGCTGTGGCTGCGCACGCCCGGTTGGAGAACGACCTCTTGCGGATCGCCGCCGTCTCTTATCTGGGCAACAAGCCGGTCCGAAGCAAAATCCACGGCCCTGCAGCTCAGGCGGAGGAGCTTGGACGCCGCCTTGCATCGCTCCTCCTTTGATCGGCGGCTGAATTCAACCAAGGCTCAAACAACAACAACCGGGATGAAAAACGAGAATTCCATTTCCAAACCACCGGAGACTGGTATTTTCGCGACCCCAAAAAATTTATGCTGAAAGCTGGTATCGTCGGGCTCCCCAATGTGGGCAAGTCCACCCTGTTCAACGCCGTCACCCGCACGCGCAAGGCGGAGGCTGCGAATTATCCTTTCTGTACCATCGACCCCAATGTGGGTGTCGTGACCGTCCCCGATGACCGCCTGCAAACCCTGGCCGGCATCGCCAAAACTTCCGTCATCATCCCTGCCGCCGTTGAATTCGTGGATATCGCCGGGCTCGTGAAAGGCGCGGCCCAGGGCGAAGGATTGGGCAACAAGTTCCTGAGCCATATCCGTGAAGTGGATGCCGTGGTGCAGGTGGTCCGATGCTTCGAGGATGCCGACATCCATCATGTTGCAGGGAGTGTGGACCCTGTTCGCGACATCGAAACTATCACCACCGAACTCGTCATGGCCGACCTCGATGCGGTCAAGAAGCGCATCGAGAAGGGAGCAAAGGATGCCAAGCGGGGAGACAAGGTGGCTCAGGCGGAGGAAGCCGTGCTCAAGAAGCTCGAGCCGCATCTTGATGCGGGTAAACCTGCCATCACCCTGGAGCTGACCCCCGAGGAGAAAGTCATCGCAAAAGGCTTCTATCTGATGACCAGCAAACCGGTGATTTTCGCTGCCAACGTGAAGGAGGGCGATCTGGCTGGAGCGGATACAAATCCCTACGTCGCGAAAGTGCGCGAATACGCCCGCACGCACGTGAGCTGTGACACCGTTGTGATCAGCGCGCAGATCGAAAGCGATCTCATCGATTTGTCTGCCGAGGAAGCCAAGGCATTTCTCAAGGAACTCGGCGTCGAGGAATCCGGCGTCGGTGCACTCATCCGCGCCACCTACCATCTTCTTGGTCTACGGACCTATTTCACCGCCGGGGAAAAGGAAGTGCGAGCCTGGACGATCCACGCGGGAGACACGGCACCGAAAGCGGCCGGAGTGATCCACACCGATTTCGAGCGTGGGTTTATCAAGGCAGAAACCGTGGCCTACGACGCTCTCGTGAGCTGCGGCTCCGTGGCGGTGGCACGGGAGAAGGGTCTCTACCGGATGGAAGGCAAGGAATACGTTGTTAAGGACGGCGACGTGATGCTGTTCAAGTTCAACGTCTAGAAACGATAGCCTTCAGTGTCGGCCTTGAGCACGAGCACCTGCGAGTCGGACAGCTTGCGTTTCATGGCTTTGGCCACGGCTTCCGGCTTTTGAAGGGTCAGGCAGATGATCCCTGAACCTGCACCGCTCAACCATCCTCCAACAGCGCCCGCCTTCTCCCCTGCCCTGATGACTTCTGAAAGCTGAGGAATGAGAGGCTGGCGGTGTGGCTGGTGGATCCGGTCGTCAAAAAGCCCCGACAGAAGAGTCAAGTCACCGGACGCAAACGCCGCCGTAATGAGAGCCGAGCGATTCAGGCCGTGGATGGCGTCCAGCTTCCCGAAAGTGTGGGGAACCAGTTCACGGGCGGAGTCCGTGCTGACACCTTCCTTGGGCACGAGCGTTACGAAACTGGCCTTCGAGGGAATGTCGAATCGGATGCAGCGCACCGCCTTGCCCACCTTGCCGGCTGCGGTGAATCCCCCGAAAGCCGCGGGTGCAGCATTGTCGGGGTGGCCTTCGAGCTCCGCGGCCATGTCGGCGAGATCAGCGCGCTCGAGTTTTGACCTTGTCAGCTGATTCAGCGCCGCCAGAACCCCCAGCCGAAGCGTCGCGCTCGCACCCAAGCCTCGCTCGGGTGGGATGTCGGCTTGGATCGATACATCCACGCCGAAAGCTGCAGCCCGGATGCGATCAAAGAACAAACGATAGGCCTCGTACAGAATGCGCGTGGCTCGCGGCCATTCTGCGTCAGGCAGGGTTGAAACAAGGTTGAGCCCTTTCTGCTTCCGTTGGGTGACCGTGATGCGGTTGTAGAGCTTAAGTGCTATGCCAAGCGTGTCGAACCCGGAGCCCAGGTTCGAGGTGGAGGCAGGCACGACAACTTCGACCGAATTGGATTTCATCAGTGCGTGCGCGGGATACCAGCAGAACCAGCCACCCCGAAGCAACCTTAATCCCATCTTGATCTCACAGAAGGTTCGAGGGGAAGATTCCCGCGTGAAGCAATCCATCGTTGTTCTCGATCTTGAAGGCGTTCTGGTCCCGGAAATCTGGATCGCCGTCGCGGAAAAAACTTCCATCCCGGACCTGCGCCTCACCACACGCGACATCCCCGACTACGATGTCCTCATGCGTGGACGCTTGAAAATCCTCGACGAACGGGGCCTGAAACTCGCGGACATCCAGGAAGTGATCGGGACGCTCTCGCCTCTCCCGGGTGGCGCTGAGTTCCTGGCAGAACTCCGAAGTCTGACCCAGGTGATCATCCTCTCGGACACTTTCGAGGAGTTCGCGAAGCCCTTGATGCGACAGCTGGGCTGGCCCTCGATCCTCTGCCATCGCCTGGATATCACATCCGAGGGGCGGATCGCAGGCTACCGTCTGCGTCAGCCTGACCAGAAGCGAAAGGCCACCCATGCGCTGAAGCAGCTCAACTACCAGGTCATTGCTGCGGGAGACTCGTTCAACGACACCACCATGCTTGCCGAGGCGGATCACGGTTTCCTGTTCCATGCTCCCGACAACATCCGGAAGCAGTTCCCGCAGTTCAAGGCGCTGGATGCCTACGGGGACCTGTTGAAGGAAATCAAGGAGCGCCTATGAACGGCCCCGAGGCCAATTCTCGCAGCGGCTCGCCGGCATGCCTGGCGCCCGGGAGACACGCCTGCATCCGGGACAGCCGCAGCGCGTTCACCTTGATCGAACTTCTGGTCGTCATCGCGGTCATCGCCATCCTTGCCGGGTTGCTGCTGCCGGCTTTGGGCCGGTCCAAGAGTCGGGCTCAGGGAACTGCGTGCATGAATAACATCCGTCAGCTCCACATTGCGTGGACGATGTATGCGGACGACCGCGAGGGCACACTGGTTAACAATCATGGCATCCAGGAAACCATTGCGCGCACAAACAACTGGGTGAACAACGTGATGGACTGGAGCTCGCGTCCGGACAACACCAACATCGCCACCCTCACCAGCGGGCATCTCACCCCCTACCTCGGTTTGAGCACGGCGGTCTTCAAATGCCCTGCCGACAAGTCGCAAGCGGAGAACGGCCCCAGGATCCGGAGCTACTCAATGAATTCCATGGTGGGCAACCCCGGCGAACTCACCAACCGGTTCAACCCGCACCTGGTGCAGATGTACAAGATCACGGACATCATCCGCCCTTCCATGACCTACGTGTTCCTGGACGAACATCCCGACACCCTCAACGATGGATTTTTCATGAACCGCTGGGCAGAGGAGAAATGGGGCAACCTCCCCGCATCTCATCACGCGGGGGCGGGCAACCTCAGCTTCGCAGACGGTCATATGGAGAGCAAAAAGTGGTTGGATGACACGACCGTCAAGCCGCCGGTCAAAGGCGGATCGGGTGGCGTGTTCTCCTCAGCCCCAGGCAACGACTACGCATGGATGCGTGAGAGGACCAGCGTTAAAAGAAGCGCACTGGCCCAATGAAAAAGCCTTCGCTCCAGGAGCCTTGCCGGAGTCCATCCCACCTCATCGTCCACACATCCATCAACTCTCCCTCGTAATCGTAATCGTAACCGCCATCGCCCATGAACACATCCCTGCAACTCGGTTTCGTCTCAGCCATCCTGCCTGAACTTGGCCTCGATGAGGTTTTGCAGTTTGCGTCCGCCGAAGGTTTTCGATGCGTTGAGTTGATGTGCTGGCCCAAAGGAAAAGCCGAGCGCAAGTTCGCCGGAGTGACACACGTTGATGTGGGTACTCTCACGAAAACCGCCGCTGAGGACATCCTGGCTCAAACCCTGAAACACAAGGTTCGCATCAGCGGTTTGGGCTACTATCCGAACCCTCTGGACCCAAGCCCGGAGGTCTCAAGCAAAGCCATACAGCACATCAGGAAAGTGATCCGTGCCGCGCGTCTGCTGAATCTGGATCGCGTCAATACGTTCGTAGGCCGCGACTGGACACGCTCCGTGGACGACAACTGGCCGCGTTTCCTCAGGGTCTGGAGACCCCTGGTCGCGTTTGCGGAGGATCACGGCGTGACCATCGGAATCGAGAACTGCCCCATGCTGTTCACGCAGGATGAGTGGCCCGGAGGCAAGAACCTGGCGACGACACCTGTGATCTGGAGGAGAATGTTCTCGGATATCCCGAGCAGGAACTTCGGATTGAATTACGACCCATCGCACCTGGTGCTTCAACACATGGACCCGGCGCTTCCCTTGAAAGAGTTCGCATCACGAATCGTTCACTTCCACGCCAAGGACGTAAAAATCCACGTGGATCGTCGCAACGAAGTCGGTGTGTTTGCCCCTCCGCTGCAATGGCATCAGCCTCGCATCCCGGGCTTTGGCGAGATCGACTGGGGGCGATTCCTGGCCACCCTCATGGAAACCAGCTACCGCGGCCCGGTCTGCATTGAAGTCGAGGACGACACATTCGGGAAAACGCTGGATGGGCGAACATCGGCGCTGAAGGCAGCGCGAAACGTTTTGCAACCCTTCCTTCCCTCCTGATTAACCTGCGATTCAGGACGAGAGCCTGAAAAAGCTCCGGGCGGTATTGCAGGTGACCTCGCTGAGTGCTTCGAGGCTGACACCTTTCACCTCGGCAGCCACGGCGGCGATCTCCTTCACGTAAGCGGGCTCACATCGCTTCCCTCTGTAAGGGACGGGCGCCAGGAAGGGACAATCCGTCTCGAGCATGAAACGATCCATGGGCGTGAGTCTCAGGGCTTCCCGAATGTTGAGTCCGTTCTTGAAGCTGAGAATCCCGGTGAAACTCACGAGTCCCCCGGTATCCAGGACCTGCTTCAAAGCCTCCGGGCTTTCCGAGAAACAGTGAAACACACAGCGCACACGTCCCTGAAATTCCTGAACCATGCGAATGGCGGGATCCCAGGCAGCACGCTGATGCACGACCAGGTTCAACCCAAGCTCCTCGGCAACCTCGAGCTGCTGCCGGAAGATCTGCTCCTGTTTCTGGATGAAACGTTCATCCGCTGCGTTTGAGGCATCACCCTGGGTGCTGGGCAATCGATAGTGATCAACACCGGCTTCTCCAATGGCAGCCACCTTCGGATGCCTGGCCAGTTCTCGAAGCTCAGGTCGAACATCATCAGGAGCCTCCAGACAATGATTGGGATGCCATCCCACGACGGCGTGGAGTCCTGGGTGTTTCTCCGCGAGGGCAAGAGCTGCGCGGCTTCGCTCCGCGTCCGTGCCCACACACAGGATCTTCTGAATCCCCGCGTCGTAAGCCCGTTGAATGACCGCGTCCAGATCCGGTTGAAAGTCGGGAAAGTCCAGGTGCGCGTGCGTGTCAAAAAAAACAGGGTTCATTAAACGTAAAAAAAACTATCCACGGAGCACAGTGCCCCGGAGGCATGCTTTGGTCGCATCGACACCTCACACAGTCAAGAATGTGAAAGGAGTTTGTGCCGGCGAGATGCGAAACCTGCCAGGTTTGTTGTCCATCCTTCAGGATGCCCGGGCTATGCCCGCTTCCGCTCCATCCGCCGACCAACCCAAGTCAGCTTTCCTCCCACGCACGTTGCGAAACCTCCGCAGCTCTTGCTCAGGCACGCCCAACAAGACACACCCTCAAGGGTGGACAACGAACCGCGCGTCCGCCTTCGGAGCGAGTGAGGAGTGACCCGCTTCTTTACGCATGGGGCTCGCACGCGTCTGCGTCCTTGCCTGGGAGCAACCTGGGGAGCCGCTCCTTGCTTTCAACCCAGCCGATCGCCATGCTCCTCTCATGACCCATCATTACCTCATCCGATGGATTGTTCGCTTTCCGGACCGCTTCTATCCGCTCCTGCTACTCCTGACGTTCTTCCCCGGGCACCCGGCGATGGCTGCGGACGGGAATGCCGCTGGAGAAAAGCGATTTCTGTACGTCGCCACGCCAGGCATCCGGAACTATCTCGAATATGGCGGGCATGGCGTGCTGGTGTTCGACATCGACAACGGCTATCGATTCACGAAACGGATTCCATCCGCCGGATTGGATGAGCGCGGAAAGCCTCTGAACGTGAAGGGAGTCTGTGCCAACGCTCAAACCCGGCGCCTCTACGTCAGCACCATTCGCACGCTGATGAGCTTCGATCTGGTGTCGGAAAAGCTGCTTTGGGAAAAGCCCTATGAAGGAGGCTGCGACCGCATGGCCATTTCACCGGATGGCAGTGTGATCTACCTGCCATCGCTGGAAAAAGAACACTGGCACGTCATAAATGCGCTCACCGGTGAGGTGATAAAGAAACTGGTGCCCAACTCGGGTGCCCACAACACGATTTACGCCCTCGACGGCCGACGCGCCTTTCTCGCAGGCCTCAAGTCGCCGTTGCTCCGCGTGACAGACACCAGAACCCACGAGATCGTAAAGGAAATCGGGCCGTTCGGATCAGCCATCCGGCCGTTCACAGTCAACCAGGGCAGCACCCTTTGTTTCGTGAACGTGAACGGTTTGTTGGGGTTTGAAATCGGAGACCTCCGGACGGGACATAAGCTGCATCGGGTCGAGGTGAGCGGATTCAAGCCTGGAGTGCCGAAGCGACACGGCTGCCCGAGTCATGGCGTGGGATTAACGCCCGACGAGAAGGAGGTCTGGGTGACCGACGCGGTGAACCGACGCATGCACATATTTGACGCCACCTCGATGCCACCCAGGCAGGTCGCCAATGTCGAACTGCGAGATGAGCCGGGCTGGATCACCTTCCGGTTGGATGGCCGCCATGCATGGCCATCCACCGGTGACATCATCGACGCTGCATCGCGCCAGATCGTGGCGAGATTGACCGACGAGACTGGGGCAGCGGTGCAAAGTGAAAAGATGGTCGAGATCCACTTTCTTGATGGAGTTCCTTTGCGGGCCGGAGACCAGTTCGGACTTGGTCGCGCAAAGCCAAACTGATCCAGGGCGGGTGGCTGCCTTGAATTCATGAAGTCCTGGAAAGAATCCATCGTGACGAACGGGCAGCGAACACGGGTTGCCATCGAGGCCACGAAACGACATGGATTGCCGGGTCCAGGCGATTGAGAATTTTTCGCCGACAGATCGGATGTCCGGGTGCACTTGTCAGGGTGCAATCCGTTCCAACCTGTAGTAGCGATTCCGTTCTGCAAGTGGCGAGCGATCTCGCGATACAC
>VHDG01000074.1 GCA_016871475.1 Verrucomicrobiota bacterium | reverse complement strand
CAGTCCGCCGGCCTGCGAAGAATGATCATCAACGCCCTCTACTGGGGCATGGGCATGGAATCGGCCATCACCGCCACTCGGAGTGTGGAAATCGTCGGCCGCTACCAACCGCTGGACAGCGGCTTCAACTACGAAAAGCTCGGCGTCAAACCGCGCCCCGTCTCTCACTATCGCTGATGCTCCACCCGCTCACGCTGTGAACTCACACCGTCTTCCATTCTGTTTGCTGCTCCGGACCCCGTCTCCTCGGTGAGGGGATCCGGGTCGAAGGAGAAGAGAGGACAGGCGGATTCCTATGAACAATAGCTCTGAAAAAAGCGTTCAATTCATGATGAACAACCGAATCCTTGCTGCACTCCAGGTGTTCCTTGCAACCGCGGCGACCTTCCTGATCGCACTTTTCGCGGTAAAGGCCGAATCGCAAGCGTCGGGGAAGAAGGCCGCAAGCAAACACTTCGATCCGGTCGTTCGTGAGATCGAAGGCTGGAAGGTCCATATCGATCCAAAGATGCTTGAGGGCGAGCATGCGGCGGAAGGAGCCCGCGCCTTGATGATGCTGGCAAGCCACTTGCAGCGCATCGCGATCATGATTCCCAAGGATCGGCTGAAGCAATTGCAGACGCTCGAAATTTGGATTGAACACGACCACCCGGAGATCGATGTGGAGCCGGGACCCTACCACCCCGGTGTCGGCTGGCTTGTTGAACGGGGTTACGATCCGCGGCTCGCCAAGAAAGTTCACATCACCCGAGCGGCGTCGTTGCTGGATCGCGATCAACTGGCAAAGCACCCCTCGGTCGTTCTCCATGAATTGAGCCATGCTTTCCACGACCAGATTCTGGGCGGCTACGACGAACCCCGCATCCTGGCCGCTTACGAGAAGGCCATGAAGGCGGGGCTTTATGACAAAGTTCTCACCCACACTGGTCGCAAAGTCAGAGCCTATGCCGCGACCACTCCCATGGAATACTTCGCCGAAGGAACCGAAGCCTACTTTGATCGAAACGACTTCTATCCCTTTGTTCGCGCCGAGCTCAAGGAACATGATCCCGTTCTTCACGATCTTCTGGAGGAAATCTGGGGAGTCAAAAAATAGCACGTAGCGATCGCTCGGAAGCACGATGAACAAAGCAACGTCCGACGCCGGCCAAAAGCTTTGCCAACAACGATGCTTCCACGAGGGCTGTGGATCCCAACAAACCCGCGATGGCATGGTTGGTTGTGCGAGTTTTCACCTCAGGGCGACGCAATAATGCAAGACGCGGGAGGAGGCGACAGATACCTTCGGGCCATGAAAACCATCGCCGGACGTTTCGCTCGTCTCGTTTTTCTTGGTCAGTGCGTGATCCTCGCGACCCAGCTATCCGCCAAGCCGCTCAAGGTCTTCATCCTGGCGGGCCAGTCCAACATGGAGGGACATGCCTCGGTCAAAACGTTTGATTACATCGGCAAAGATCCGCTGACGGCGCCCCTGCTCAAAGAGATGCGGAATCCCGATGGAACTCCACGGGTGTGCGACCGAGTCTGGATGTCCTATCTGACCGGCCCTTATGACGGCAGCGCCAATGGCGAAGGGCTGGGGAAATTGACCGCCGGCTTTGGCGCACGGGACAACCCGACGAAGGATGGCGGCAAGATCGGTCCCGAGTTCACCTTCGGCATCTTCATGGAGAAGGAGTTGAATGAGCCCATTCTGATCATCAAGACCGCTTGGGGCGGCAGGTCACTCAACACCGAATTCCGTCCGCCCAGTGCCGGGCCATACAAGCTCCCCAAGCAGATTCAGGATGAGTGGGACAAGCATCCCGAGGGCGCCCACGGTATCCCCAAACTCGAGGACCGGAAGGCGTGGCAGGAAAAGAAGGATGCCGCCTCGGGTGTGTTCTACCGAATGATGATCGACCATGTGAAAAAGGTGCTGGCTGATCCCAAGCGGGTCTGCCCCGCCTACGATCCCAAGGAGGGATACGAACTGGCCGGTTTTGTATGGCTTCAGGGCTTTAACGACCTGGTCGACGGGACTACTTATCCTGGTCCTGACAAACCCGGGAAATACGACCTCTATTCAGATCTTCTGGCCAAGTTCATTCGCGATGTTCGCAAGGATTTGTCGGCCCCGATGATGCCATTCGTGATCGGCGTGCTGGGAGTCGGCGGTGAGAAGGACAATGAGGTTTTCCGCAAAGCCATGGCCGCACCGGCTGACCTGCCCGAGTTCAAAGGCAATGTGATTGCTGTTGAGACCGCTCCATTCTGGGATCATGCCATTGACGCCGCAGAACCCAAGAAAGGCGAGTATGACAAAATCGTCGGAACGGCTCACAGATTGAAGAAGGACGGAACCTTCGACCACGACTGGAAATGGGAGAACTACTGGAAGCCAGTTGGCAAACCTCTGCCCGACGAACGGACCTGGCGTTTCGCCACCGTTGATGCCGCCGAAGCAAAGGACAAACTGGAGAAATACACCGACCGGCGATTCCGCGACATCAAGCTGCCCGCGGGAATGGAGAAATGGTACATGCCCGATTTCGATGACAGCAAATGGATGGAAGGCAAGGCCCCCATCGGAAAGGGCGTCTGGAAACACAGCGGAGTCACCCTGGACAAATTCTCCTCACCATGGGGAGAGGACGAATTCCTGCTCATGCGGACAACTTTTGAAGTCGAAGACCTGAACTACGATTCATACCGCATCGCGATTTTGGCGAGACAGGGGTTCCACGTGTATCTGAACGGACACAGGATCCACACCTACATCTGGTGGCAGGACTCTCCGCGTTACGGCTCCATCGTCCTCAAAAAGGAACAGATCAAGCATTTGAAGAAGGGAAGGAACGTATTGGCCGCCTATGCCAATGACCAATACTCCCTCAAATCTCCGGAACGTTATGCGGCGATAGATCTGCGGATTGAGGGGATCACCAAAGTAGATCAGGAGAAGCTCGACCTCGCCCTGGAGGAGGTCCTTTCGCCCCAAGACCGTGAGGCCCTCAAGGGCGCTTCCAATGGCGGCTACCACTACTTCGGCAGTGCGAAGATCTTTGCGCAAATGGGCAAGGCGTTTGCCGAAGCAAACCTCCGGATGCTCCGCGTCCCAAGCAAACCATGACGACGAAATCATTCCTGCTGCTCGCCGGGATGCTGGTTCTCGGCCAGATCACCGCCGCTGCTGCTAATCCCCCGCGGCCGAAGCTGCAATTCATCAACGGCAGTTCGCAGAGCGTGGACATCTTCTGGTTGAAGTCCGACACGGAGAGAGTGCCGAATGGCTCGCTCGCGCCAGGCCAGAACACCGTCATATCCACCACGCTCGGCCATCGATTTGCGGTCGTGGGACGCGATGACAAGGCTGAACGCGTGGTCACCAGCGAGGTGCGGGTGCAGGCCATGCGATTCGATCCGCCGGACGCGGACGGCATCCCGGCGTTTTATCCACAGCGGGTGACGGCGGGCGGATTTCCCATCGTCGCGTCGGCACAAGTGAATCCCTATGCGCTCAAGGAGGCGGCGTATCTCGTGGACCTGATGCTCGCGCGGCGGCCGGATGTCCGTGCGGCGATGGTCAAGAGCGGCGCACGGCTCAGCATTCTTGCTTGGAACGAATTCACCACCGACCAACCCGAATGGCTTTGGCTCGCCAAGGATCCGGTGCCGGGTTTTCCCGGCATTCCCGCCCGCGATTTCCGCGATGCACGCGCGCGCGGGATGGGTGGGAGCGAGACGGATCCGTTTTGTTCCTGCGGCGAGGAGAACCTACTGGCGTACCCTGGCGATCCGTATTCGGCCGAGAACATTCTCATCCACGAGCTGGCGCACAACATCCACCTGCGCGGCATGGCGAACGTCGATACAACCTTCGATTCACGGGTCAAAGCCGCTTACGACGCGGCCATGAAAGCTGGTCTATGGAAGGGCAAGTATGCCTCCGTGAATCACCATGAATATTTCGCCGAGGGTGTGCAGAGCTGGTTCGATGACAATCGCGAGAACGATCACGACCATAATCACGTCAACACCCGCGCCGAACTGCTCGAATACGATTCCGGCCTCGCCGCGCTATGTCGCGAGGTCTCCGGCGATACCGTGTTGAAATACACCAAGCCCGCGACGCGGCTCCGGGATCATCTTGAAGGCTACGACCCGGCGACCGCGCCCAAGTTCACCTGGCCTGAGCGTCTCGCCAAAGCGCGTGCTGAGATCCGACAGAAAGCCCAGGCTCGCAGTGACGCAGCGCAAGCCAGTGCACCGCGGTCTACGCCGCAGTCGTCGAAGTAACTTACCCATTCTCACCTCCATCATCGAGCCGAGCGCATCCATATCTGAGCAGGACATGGCCAGCATCGTGAAACTCAGAGACGGTGATACGTTGAATGGCGACTGCTTCTTCGGAACGAGAAGGAGGTGGATGTCGCCACCAATCCTTTCGACATGAACCAGGTGACGAAAGCTCCTTTCGGACAGATGGAGAGAATCACTTATTCCCAAGTCTCCGCCATGCCGCAAGGGATGATGGGTGGGATGAACCGAGACGAACTGATGGACTCCATCGCCTATCTGATCTCGGGCGGAGACCCCTCACATAGAGTTTTCCAATGATCCTGGGCACGGCATTCTCTCCCGCAAAGAGATGGTCGGTTCGATCAATCTTCGTCTCTATCCTGATGAGCCCGACGGAGGCTGGCAAAAAGATTTCCGGCAAAAAAATATGGAACAAGAGTCTTCATTTTTTTGCCGCCAATCTTTTTGCCAGCTTTCCTCCCGTCATCGAAGAGACCTTTCGTGAACCCCGAATTGAAAATGCTGAAGACTGAACATCTGTTGCTCGATGGTGCCACCGGCACGGAGTTAAACCGCCGCGGAGTGGACACCGGCTTGCCCATGTGGTCTGCCAACGCACTCACCCATGACGCCGGGCTGAATGTGTTGCGCGGGATCCATCTGGACTACTTGAATGCCGGCGCGGACATCCTCACCACCAACACATTTCGCACCCATCGCCGCACGTTGGCTGGCAAAGGGCACGACGCGCGCGAATTGACCAGGCGCGCGGTGACGACCGCCCAGGAGGCCGTCGCTGAATTTGGCCGGCGCGCACGAGTGGCCGGCTCGGTAGCCCCACTGGAGGATTGTTATCGTCCGGACCTCGTGCCGAGCGATGACGAATGCCATGCCGAGCACTCCGAGCGCATTCAGCATCTTGTTGAAGCGGGAGCTGATCTGCTCTTGATCGAGACGATGAATTCCATCCGCGAAGCCGTGGTCGCGGCCCGGATCGCGGTAAGCACGGGGCTGCCGACCTGGGTCAGTTTTGTCTGCGATGAACGAGGGTCTATCTTCTCCGGAGAGTCGCCGACACATGCCGCCGAAAGGTTGCTGCCACTGGGGATAAAGGCACTCGGCGTCAACTGCATGCCAGCTCATACGCTTTCCAAACCGCTCACCGAGTTGCGGGCCATCTGCGGTCTCGATTTTCCGTTGATCGCCTATGGCAACATTGGCCATGTCGACGGCGAACAGGGATGGGTGAACACCGATGACACCAACCCGGACAGCTATTGTCAGCACGCCCAGAGCTGGCCAGCGCAAATCGTGGGCGGCTGTTGCGGCTCAACGCCGGAACATATTCGAAAGCTGAATCAGAAATGGAAAAGCCATCGGACCTGATGACCTGGCCGTCTGCTGGGCTCCAGACTCGTGCTCTGCTCTGGTTGCTTTCCTCTTCGGCAGGCCGGTGAAGATCTCGACTTACCTCCTCAAGGCGCCGAAGCTGCCTCCGAGTCCTTGGATGCGCGCACGGGTGAACGCGGCGACGTTTCGGCGGTCGAAGTCGCTTCGTGGAAGCCGGCGGAGTCCAAGCCGCCCGTGGCAGACCATGACTGGGTGTTGGTGCTAACGACGCGATGAACCTGACCATGATGTTTCGAATTCTGATGGTTGCCCTCTTCGCAGCCTCCGGCGGTCTCCGGATGTGTGCGGAGTCGGCGGTCTATCCGCCCACGCGATTCCCCGACGCACTCGGCTGGGGGAAGAACATCCAGCGCACGATGCGCTTGCTCGCTACGAGCACCGCCGAGAAGCGAAACACAGTTCGCATCCTGTTCTACGGCCAGAGCATCACCGAGCAGAAGTGGGCGAAGCTTGTTGAGGAGGATCTGCGGCGGCGCTTCCCGCACGCGAATCTCGTCGTCGAGAACCGCGCGCTTGGGGGATTCTCCTCCCAGATCCTCGTGAAGACGGCCGAGACGGACCTCTATTCGTTCCAGCCCGACCTGCTCATCTTTCACGTGTATGGTTCGCACGACAAATACGAGGACATCATCCGCCGCATGCGCGAACGCACCACGGCTGAAATCTTGATGCAGAACGATCACCTCACCAAACCGGCGGACTTCACTGAGGAAACCGATGCGGACAAGCTGCCCCCCGCCGGCAAGCATTGGGATGCGTTCATGAACCACAACTGGCTGCCGTCGCTCGCGAAGAAGTACGGCGCCGAGCTTTGCGACCAACGCGCGTTGTGGAAGGCGTATCTCCGGGAGAACAACCTTGAGCCCAAGACGCTGCTCAAGGACAGCGTGCATCTCAACGCCCATGAGGAATGGTTCATGGCCGAGTGCGTGAAGGCCTATCTGCGCTACGATCCGAAGCTCGGTCCGTCACCTGCCGAAGGCTGGGTGAAGACCTACGAAGTCGGCAAGGACCTGCGCTGGATGAATGGCAAGCTCCGGCTCGAGTTCCAAGGCAACTGTGTCGAAGTCGTCTGCAAGCCTGGCACCGCGGGCCCCGCCGCCGTGCGCATTGATGGACGCAAGCCGTCCGAGTTTCCGGAGCTCTATGGCTTCACCCGCGCCGTCACCCAGCCTTCCGGCAAGTGGCTGGTAAAATGGCCGGTCATCGCACCTATCGGTGCTGAGAAACCACTGCTCATCGAGGACTGGACGTTGGCGGCAAGACGTGTGGACGCCGCGAACGAGAAGCTTTTCAGCTTCGCGCTCACCGGTTCGAAAACCGGCTCCGACGGCGAAGGCCGGAGCGACGGGCGTTTTGTGTCCAAGTCGGGCCGCGTCGTCATCGAGACCAACGACTGGAACGTCACCTACGCCCTGAACCTGGGAGGCATCAAGCCGGTGCCGGACACCTTCGAAGTGAAATGGAAGGTCGAGGCGCGCTTTGTGGACGAGTTCGTCTCGCCTGGTGTGACCGATGCCGCCGTGGAAACGCGTCTGACGCTTGCGAGCGGACTCTCCAACGGCAAGCACACCCTGGAGATTGCGGGCAGCGAAGGCACGCCCATCGCGGTCATCCGGGTGTATCGGCCGGGGCTGGCTCCAGCGCGGCGCTGAGCCTCCTGATCTTCCCGGCGATGGGTCAACGCTTGGTCAATCAGGTAGTTTCCCACAGACTCTGAATGATTGCCGGATTCAGGGTAGGAACATGAATTCGTTGCTGGCCAGCAAGGCGTGCGATAACTGCTCCCAAGGATTCAATCGATCCTCTGCCGTGGATTCTACGGGAGCGCGGAGGAATTCGAGTGCCAGCGAGGTTTCCGCCGCAGTCGGCGGTCGCCCATAAGCCAGTTGCCATCCGAGTTGGAGCCGGTCGTGAACATTCGCGGCCGCCTTTTCGAGACGCTTGGCGAACTCACGACTCATCTCGAAGATGAACGGGCTGTTGAGCACAAACAACTGCTGCTGGGGCACGGTCGTGACATTGCGCTGGTCGCTCGTCACATTTGGCTCCGGAAAATCGAAGAGCATCAGCGTGGAGTTCGGAGCGTAACGACTGACCACGGTGTAAAGCGTGCGCCTGCGTCCTGCGGGATTATCGGCTTCGATCCCGTTCATCCGCGTGAAGAAATCGAATCCCGCGACCTCTTTCAGGCCCGGTGTTTTTTGATCGATGGATGGCCCGCCAAGCTGGGGATCAAGTCTGCCCGCGACGCTGAGCAAAGCATCGCGCCATGCCTCGATGTCGAGACGGCGTGGCGTCATGCGCCAGAGGTATTCGTTGGCGGGATCCTTGGCGATGTTACTCGCGTCCTGTGCGCTGCTGAGCTGGTAGGTGGACGAGAGCATGATTTCGCGATGCAACCATTTGACTGACCAGCCGGCTTCCACGAATTGCACGGCCAGCGTGTCGAGGATCTCCGGGTGCGTCGGCGGGCTGCCGAGCTTTCCAAAGTTGCTCAGCGTGGGAACGATTCCCCGGCCGAAGTGATAGTGCCAGACACGATTCACAAAGACGCGGGCAGTCAGCGGATTTGTGGGGCTGGCAACGGCATTGGCGAGATCAAGCCGCGTGAAGGTTTTCGCCTCGGGCTGGTCGTTCGACCCGCTCAAGGCTCGCAGGAATCCCGGAGGCGCTGGTTCGCCGGGTTTCTCGGGATTGCCACGCACGAAAACACGCATGGGCTGGCCGCCACCTTTGATGCTCGGCATGACCGGTCCCGAGGCCGGAGGGTTATTCGAGAGCGCGTCCAACTCGGTTTGCATTCCGGCCAACTGCTTTTTCTGAGCCTCGTTCAGCAAACCTGCCCGGTCATTCTCAGTGACAAAGAACGGCGCCTTGGCGTCCTTCCAGAGAACCTTGAGAAGCGCGTCATGCTCTGGTGGAAGAGGAGCCGGCTTTTGCGAGGGGTCCGCGGGCGGCTGCTCGCTCGCGGTGAGCGCGGCCACGGCTGTGACGACCAGGTTCTTCAAGGCCTCGGCTTGCTGGCGCAGCGCGTCGGAGGTGGTGACGGTTGCGAGGTCTTTTGACTGTTTCGCGGCCTCGCGAAGCGGCTTCAGAGTTGGCTGATCACTGGCCTCATCGAGGACCTTGACCCAGCGATTCAGGAAGTAGAGTTCCAACTCTTGCTGCTTCGCAAATGCCGCGTCGTCCAATGGCAGTTTATGTTGCCTTAAGACCGACATTTTGCAGGCGGCGACCACGTAGGCATCGGTTTTCGCCAAAGCGTCGCGGCCGAGTTGCCGCGCCTGATCTTCGGACCACTTCTTGGAGCCGGCCTTCTTTTGCTCCACCTGCTCTCCCCATTTCTTGTGAGCTTCGACGATCTCGGGAGCCGCCAGCATCCGGCTGGGCCACTCCGCGCCGTTGTAGGCGGCGGCCAGGGAGTAATAGTCGCGGGTCGGAATCGGATCGAACTTGTGATCGTGGCACCGGGCGCAGGAGACCGTCAGGCCCAGGATCCCCCGCGACAGGGTGTCCACCCGATCCTCCAACTCATCGGCCTTGGCCTTGGCCTCTCCGGCGGCTCCTTTTCGGAATTGTGGGCCGAGCCCTTGAAAGCCGAGTCCCGCCAGCCGCGCTACGTAGTCGCTTGCGGGGCCGGGAATTTCATCGCCCGCGATCTGCAAGCGCACGAATTCGTCGTAAGGCACGTCGCGATTGAACGCATTCACGACCCAGTCGCGATACAAGTAAGCCGCCGGTGTGGGAGTCAGGAACGAATTGCCCTGATCGTCGGCGTAGCGCGCCACATCCAGCCAGTAGCGACCCCAGCGTTCGCCGTAGTGCGGCGAAGCCAGCAGCCGGTTGATGAGCTTCTCGTAGGCGTCTGGCTCGGTATCCCGTTCGAACGCGTCGCACTCTTCGGGTGTCGGCGGCAGCCCGATGAGGTCGAAGGTCGCGCGCCGGATCAACTCGCGTTTGGTCGCTGGACGGACTGGACGGAGCGTCCGCTTTTCGAGTGCGGCAAGGACGAAAAAATCGAGCGGCCTTCTGGGCCAAGTGCTGTCGGCGACGCTGGGTGGCTCGTGTTTCGTCGGGGATTGAAACGCCCACTGTTTGCGCTCGGCATCAAAGTCGATCACGCGCGGATTCGCCCCCGTCGCTCCGCCCTCGCGCGGGTCCGGTGCACCCATCGCCACCCACTTTTCCAGAATGGCTACCTCCTCGTCCGAAAGGCGCTGCTTCGGCGGCATTTGCAGGCTTTCATGCGTATATCGAACGGACTTGATCAACCGACTTTCCTCCGGTTTCCCCGGCTTGATGATCGGACCTTCCTCGCCGCCTTTGGCGACGCCATCGCGGGTGTCGAGTCGCAGACCGCCTTTCAGCTTTCCCGCTTTGGCCGCTTCCTCGCTGTGGCACTTGTAGCATTGGCTCGCGAGAAGAGGGCGGACTTTGGATTCGAAGAACTCGATGCCGCTCGCTTCCTCAGAATGCAGCGGGACGGCGAGGCAAATGGCGACCGGGCAAGCTAAGAATATGGGGGCCAGCCTCACGCGATGATGTCCCTCACGACCTCGCCGTGGACGTCCGTGAGACGATAATCGCGCCCACTGTAGCGATAGGTCAGTTTTTCGTGATCCAGTCCCATCAGATGAAGCATCGTCGCGTGCAGGTCATGCA
>VHDG01000073.1 GCA_016871475.1 Verrucomicrobiota bacterium | reverse complement strand
TTTCTCCATTCCCGATCTGGACACAATCATCTCGCCGGGGCTCACCCAGAACTGGGCCGGGTACTGGAAACTGAACGAGACCTCGGGCACGAACATCACCGACTCCTCAGGACAAGGAGGAAACGGAACCCTACTCGGTTTCTCCGGATCGAATTTGCCCTGGACCAATGGTTTTGCGGATGGAGGAGCCCGCTTCCGAGGCTCGTTCGCCCGTGCGGCAGCCCGGGCCCTCAACTACCCCAAAGCCAAGTCCAACCTGTCGGCCTCCGCCTGGGTGTTCGCGGAATCCCGCCCATCCTCAGCCACAGTGCTCAGGAACGGCAGCCCCACATCCGGGCAGTTCCAATGGGGACTCAAGGACGGTTCAGGCCGGCTCGACATCTCCATCAACACCGCCACCGCTTCATTCTTCGCACGCGATCCGGAAATCTTCCCGACCAACAGCTGGCAACACGTGGCTTTCACGGCGGATGGAAGCTCCCTCAAGCTCTTTCGGAATGGCAGGCTCATCGCCGAGACAAACTATACCGGCAACCTCAAAGAAGGCGTCCCCGAGGCCCTGGGCATCGGGGCCAGACTGACCGACGCCGGGAATGGCATCGAAACCGTAAGCCCCGGCGTTTGGGGCGGCCGAATCGACGAGGTAGCTGTGTGGAATCGGGCTCTGTCCGCCGATGAGATCACCGCCATTCATGGGGCGGGGGCGGGATTGCCCAGCGTGCTCAACACCTCGATTCGCCAGCTGGTCCACCGCAAAGCTTCGTCGGTGTTCCTCAGGTTCCCGTTTGAGCTGTCACAGGCTTCGTCGCTCATTGACTGGCGGCTTCGTTTGCGGGCTGACGACGGGGTGGTGCTCTGGCTAAACGGCGAAAAGATCCTGACGCGCAATGCCCCTGAGACGCCCGTTTGGCTCTCAGTGGCTTCGGAGATTCAAGGCCCCGAGGATTTGCGCGAGGCCGAGATGTTTCGGTTGAATGAGTTCGCGGGACTCTTCCGCGAAGGTTCCAACCTCCTGGCCGCACAGCTTCTGAACTCATCCAGCAATGACCCTGACCTTCTGCTGGAGGCGGAACTGGAAGTCGCCTCCTCCATCGACACGACCAATCAGCCCGCCTATTTCCTTCAACCCACGCCCGGGATGGAGAACCGGTATGGCTCCACCTCGCTGGGGCCGATCATCAGCGAAACACAACACGAGCCTGACCGGCCGTTGATCTCGCAGGACCTCACCGTCAGGACCCGGATCCAGCCCACGTTTCGGCCGGTGGCCGAGGTGCGGCTCTGGTATCGCACGATGTATTCCAACGAACTCAGCCTGGTCATGAAGGATGATGGTACCGCGGGCGACCTGAGTGCGAACGACGGGGAGTTCACGGGGGTTATTCCAAAGGGGATTGCGGGTCCCGGCCAGATGATTCGGTATCGAATCACGGCAGCCGACACCGCGGGGTCCACCCAGCGCCTGCCTTTGTTCACAGACCGTCTCAATACGGAGGAATACTTCGGCACCGTCGCGTTCACGCCAGCCATGACGAGTTCGATACCGGTGATGCACTGGTTTGTTCGAACCCCGGCATCGGCAGAGAACAATCCCGGCACGCAGTGTTCCATCTATTATGCGGGCGAGTTCTACGACAACGCGTACGTTCGCATCCGCGGCGGGACCTCAATCAACTGGCCCAAGAAGAGCTACAAGGTGGAGTTGCCGGAGGACCACAGGTTTCTAATTCATCCAGGCGTGGGCCGGGTGACGGAGTTTGACTGGAACACAACCTATACGGACAAGTCCTACGTCCGGGCGCTCCTGGTATCGGAACATCAACTGGATGCCGGCATGCCGTCCCCGGAGATCTTTCATGTACGACTCGAGCAAAATGCGCGGTTTTACAGCCTCACGCTGTTTACGGAACAACCTGACAAGGCATTCCTCAGACGCCACGGGCTGGATGACGAAGGTGCGCTCTACAAGGGTGGTCCTGGAGCGAATGCGGACAGCGTCAGCGGATTCGAGAAGAAGACACGAAAGGAGGAGCCGGGAATCGCTGACTTGCAGGCGCTGCTGCAGGGAGTGGCTCGAACCGGCGCATCGCTGGAGCAATACGTCTTCGACTCCCTGGACCTCCCGGCCATGGCCAACTACATAGCCACCACCGCAACGACGCAGAACATTGATGCGAGTGACAAGAATTACTTCATCTATCGTGACACCAATGGAAACGGCGAGTGGCGCATGCTGCCCTGGGATATGGATTTGTCCTTCGGACCAAACGCGTTGAACACCGACAACATTGTCTTCAACGAGAACTTCACCAGCCACCCGTACATCGGAGCCAGGCCCTACATGCTCCACGACAACAAATACAACAGGATCCTGGAGGCGATGGTTGCCAGCCCGAGAGGACGCGAAATGGTCCTGCGTCGCATGAGGACTCTCGTGGACGAATCCTTGATGAAGCCTTACTTCCAGAATCGCATGAGGGAACTGGAAACACTCATCGCCTCAACCGTGGTCCTGGACAAAGCGAAGTGGGCAGGAGACGCCTTCTTTAGCGGGGCTACCTACACGCTCAAACAGGCGCTGGATCGCATCGAGAAAGAATACCTCCAGGGACGGGGCAGTTATCTGATCAGCAAAACGATTCCGGGAATTCTGGCCGTCAATCCAGGCGCCCAACCTCCAGTCGCGCAGGTCGATTTTCTTGAGGTTGCCGCAGTCTCAGGCACCAGCGATCGCGAACAGGAGTATCTGGTTCTGACCAACTCCAACTCGTTCCCCATCGATCTCACGGGCTGGACGATGGAAGGCGACATCCAGTTCCGCTTCAAGCCGGGCACGGTGTTTCCTTCCAAGTCCACCCTTTACCTGAGCCCGAAGGTCTCGAAGTTCCGAGCTCGCGCTTCAGGACCGCGCGGCGGACAGGGCCTCTTCGTCCAAGGCGACTACAAGGGCGAACTCAATGGGCGTGGAGGAAGCCTGAGTCTGCGCAACGATTTCGGATGGCTCGTCAGTCAGATCAACTACACCGGGCAACCGACTGACAATCAGGCTCACCTCCAAGTCTCTGAGATCATGTTTGCTCCGCCGGGTCCGGATGGGGGCCTCCTGGGTGGAGACATCTTCGAGTTCATCGAGCTGCACAACACTTCTGATGTGGTCACACTCAACCTGAACGACGTTCGATTTACGGAAGGAATTCAGTTCACTTTCTCGAACACGCCCCCGCTGCTCCCCGGAGCCCGGATTGTGCTCGCACGGGATGCCGCCTCGTTCACCTCACGCTACGGGGTTCTCCAGTCTCCAGCAGGCCAATACCAGGGTGCTCTCGAAAACGATGGAGAACGACTGAGACTCGAAGACTCGAACGGCGAAGCGATCCAGGATTTCTCATTCAAGGGTGGTCTGCATCCAATGACCGACCGTCTGGGCTTCTCGCTGGTGAGGTCGCAGGTCCCCTCCTCCGCCCTTTCACCCAATGATGATGCCTGGTGGAAACAGGGAACACACCTCCTTGGAAGCCCGGGTGCGCCGGATACCGCGACGAGACCGGGCGGTGTGGTGATCAACGAAATACTCGCGGCCTCCTCCGGCCAGACCCAGGATGCCATCGAGCTCCGGAATCTCTCAGGGCAGGAAGTCTCCGTGGGAGGATGGTTCCTGACCGACGATTTCAACACACCCAGGAAATATCGGATTCCAGCCGGGACACTTATTGCCCCCAACGGCTATCTCGTGATTCAGGAATCGGCCTTCAACGCAGGGCCATCCGGTTTCTCGTTGAGTTCGGAAGGGGACGAAGTCTGGCTGTTTTCCGCCGAGCAGGCCGGCCTGACCGGTTACCACCATGGATATACCTTCGACGGAACCGCGCCCGGGATCACCCTGGGCAGGCATGTGACCGACGCCGGTGAGGATCTGTTCTTCCCACAAGCCCAGCCAACACTCGGCGGGCCGAATTCCGGCCCCCGCCTCGGCCCGATCATCTTCTCGGAGATCGGGGCAGCGCCCGGCACGAATATCGACGACCGAAAGAACCTGGAGTTTCTCGAACTGTTCAATGTTTCATCCAATCCAATCGCGCTCCGTCCACCGGAAGGCTACTCACACGCATGGAGCATCGAAGGAGGGGTTCGATTTGGCCTCCCTACGAACCTGGTGATCGCGCCCCTTCAACGACTGGTGATTACAGGGTTTGACCCCCAGTCGAACCCCATGCAGCTCGCCCTGTTTCGCCAGCGATTCGAGGTTCCGGCCGAAACGATGATCCTCGGCCCGTGGGCCGGTGCCCTGGACAATCGGGGTGAGAAGCTGGAACTCCGACAACCGGTCAGTGGATCAAGACGAGACGCATTCGTGTCTGTGGATCGGGTGGACTACGAAAATTCAAGCGCCTGGACAGCTGTTCGCGAGAGCGGCGCATCTTTGCACAGGGTGACCGGAGCGGCCTCATCATTGGAACGGGTCTCGTGGGTTGCCGCTGCCCCCAACCCAGGAACCGACTGGAATGGAACCGGCAACTCTCCTGAGATTACCCGTGAGCCAACACCCATCCGGATTCTCGCTGGGTCCAGTGTGGAGTTCAGGATTGATGCCATTGGAAAGGCCCCTCTGAACTATCAATGGTTCTGGAATGATACTCCCCTCCATGAGCAGACCGGACCCGTGCTCCTGATCCCATCGGTCCAGCTTCGGCAGCAGGGGGTGTATCGCGCGGTGGTTTACAACTCAGCTGGATCCGCGCGCAGCCAGGATGCCGTCCTCGACCTGTTCCCGCCCCCGTTCATCACAGACCCACCGCTCAGCAGAGCTGTGCGAACAGGAACGAACTTCTCGCTCACCGTGGGTGCTGCTGGAACAGGAGCCCTCCGATACCAATGGAGAAAATCAGGTGTGCCGATTGAGGGAGCCGTTTCGAACAGCTACCCTTTCACGGGCATTCAGCTAGATCAGGCTGGGGTCTACGATGTCGTGGTCACCGACGACCTCGCGTCCACCATCAGCCCAGCGGCATTGATCACCGTGTTCCGGTTACCAGTGTTCGTGGAACACCCTGATTCCACTCATATTCTCGTCGGTGAAACTCTTCGTCTAAATATCTCGGTGGATGGCACGACACCGATCACCTACCGTTGGCGCCGAGGCACCTCGTCGATCGCCGGACAAACCAACGCGCAACTCACCCTCACCAACATCCAGTTGATCAATCTGGGCAGCTATTCTGTTATCGCATCAAATCCTGCTGGAAATGCCACAAGCCAGGTAGCAGTCGTCACCATTCTCCTGGATGCAGACAAGGACGGAATGGCAGACGACTGGGAATCAAGGTGGGGCCTCGATCTGGGATCAGCAACGGACGGGCTATTGGACAAGGACGGTGACGGCGTGACCAACCGACAGGAGTATGAGGCAGGCACAGATCCCACCAACTCGTCGCAGAATCTGCGCATTCTGGACCCAGCTCTCGTTCTGTTAAACGACACGCCCGCGTTGACCTTTTCCTTCCTCGCAGCCTCGAATCGTAGCTATTCAGTTCAACGTTCGGTGTCAGGAGGAGGCGCATGGTCAAACATCGCCACGGTCCGTTTCGCTACAACCAATCGGTTCCCAATCATCACGAATCCGATTGTGCCAACGTCACAGAGCTGGTTTCGAATCCAGACACCGCGTGCTCAGTAGGGAAAAAGGGGATGCGGGTTGCTTGCTTCGTCCTGGCGTGACACAGCAAGCCCGGGACATTGACAGTTCCCCACCCTGCCCTACAGGTGGGCGATGAAAACAGATCGATACACAATCAAAGCGCGTGCATCGCTCGAAGCCGCTCAAAAAGCAGCGGTGGACCGCAGCCATCAGGAAGTGGATGTCGAGCACCTCCTGCTCGCACTCGCGGAAGAGCCGGAAGGACTCATCCAGCCAGCACTGTCGGAACTCGGTCTTCCCGCACAGCCTTTGGCGTCGTCGCTTCAGGCGCATCTCTCAAAGCGTCCCCTTGTTTCAGGCTCCTCCTCCCCGGAACCGTTCGCAAGCCAGGCCCTGCGAAAGGTCATCGATGCCGCCCCCTCGGAAGCCGCACAGCTTCACGATGAGTTTGTGTCCACGGAGCATCTCCTCCTTGCGGTAGCTGGAAATCCCACATCCTTCATCAGGTCACTTTTCCAAACGGCCTCCCCTCCAGTGGACAGGAATCGGGTGCTCACGGTTCTTGCCAAGCTGCGAGGCAATCAACGGGTCGTCGATGAATCGCCGGAACAGAAATACCAGGCCCTTGAAAAGTATGGCCGGGATCTGACGGCGCTCGCACGGGGCAACAAGATCGATCCGGTCATCGGGCGGGACGAAGAAATCCGACGAGTGATGCAGGTACTCACACGTCGCACCAAGAACAACCCTGTGTTGATTGGAGAACCGGGTGTGGGAAAAACCGCGATTGCCGAGGGGCTGGCTCGACGCATCGTCAGCGGGGATGTGCCGGAGTCGCTTCGTGGGAAGACCCTGATCGCCATGGATCTCGGGGCCATGATCGCAGGCGCGAAATACCGTGGTGAGTTTGAGGAACGTCTGAAGGCTTTTCTCAAGGAAGTCACATCGAGCGAAGGACGGATCGTTCTGTTCATCGATGAGCTGCACACCCTGGTAGGCGCCGGCAAGGCCGACGGATCGCCGGATGCTGCGAACCTTCTGAAGCCACAGCTCGCCCGAGGGGAATTGCGATGTATCGGAGCCACGACACTGGACGAATATCGCAAGCACATTGAGAAGGACCCGGCACTCGAGCGACGTTTCCAGCCTGTTCCGGTCAACGAGCCCAGTGTTGAGGACGCCATCGCGATCCTCCGTGGTCTGAAGGATCGCTATGAGATTCATCACGGCATCCGGATTCAGGATGCTGCGTTGATCGCCGCAGCCACGCTCTCGCACCGTTACATCACGGATCGTTTTCTCCCGGACAAGGCGGTGGACTTGATGGATGAAGCGGCCTCGCGGCTTCGGATGGAGCTCGACTCGAAGCCTGTGGAGCTGGACCAGATCGATCGTCAGATTTTGCAACGCGAGATGGAGCACACCGCGGTTCGAAAGGAGCGAGACCCGGCATCTCAAGAGCGCCTCAAGCATCTGGAGACCGAGCTTGCTGACCTGCGCGGTCAGGCCGCGAGGCTGCGAACCCAGTGGGAGGCAGAGAAGGCAGCGATCGACGCGGTGACGCTGGTGCAGGGCCAGATCGATCAGGCGCGTGCTGAGCTCGAAAAAGCGGAGCGGTCAGGCAGGCTGGATGAGGCCAGCGCCATCAAGTATGGCAAGCTGCCAGATCTCCAAACCAAACTGGGCAAGGCGGAGGCCGCACTGCGCAAGGGGACCGAGAACGCCCGGCTTCTCAAACAGGAGGTCACGGAGGAGGATGTGGCGGAAGTTGTGTCCGCCTGGACCCGCATCCCGGTCACGAAGTTGCTTCAAGGAGAGAAGGAAAAATTGCTGAAGATGGAGGGCCGGCTGCATCAAAGAGTGATCGGCCAGGAACCCGCTGTGGAAGCGGTTGCGAACGCGGTTCGTCGAGCCCGATCTGGCCTGCAGGACCCTTCGAAACCCGTGGGATCCTTCCTGTTCCTCGGCCCCACGGGCGTGGGCAAGACAGAGCTTGCACGCGCGCTGGCTGAGTTTCTTTTCGATGACGAGGCGGCCATGATCCGCCTCGACATGAGCGAATACATGGAAAAACACGCCGTCGCCCGGCTCATCGGGGCGCCTCCGGGATATGTGGGTTACGAGGAAGGCGGACAGCTGAGCGAGGCCGTTCGACGACGCCCCTACAGCGTTGTGCTGCTTGATGAAATCGAAAAAGCGCATCCGGACGCCTTCAACATCCTGCTCCAGGTCCTGGATGATGGACGTCTGACAGACGGGCAGGGTCGCACTGTGGATTTCAAAAACACCCTCATCATCATGACGAGCAACGTCGGCTCCCCCATCATTCAAGAGCACTGCAAGGAGGGGGCGCTCAGCGCGGCAGCGAGCCGACGGCTGGAGGCCCTGATGAAGGAGGAACTCAAAGCGCATTTCCGTCCCGAATTCCTGAACCGGATCGATGACACGATCTTCTTCCACAGTCTGTACGCATCTCACTTGATGAAGATCGTCGATGTGCAGATCGCGCGCCTGGCTGCACGTCTATCAGCCCAGCAATTGACCCTGGACCTGGACGCACTGGCCCGGTCGTTTCTGGCGAAGAAGGGTTGGGATCCGCAATTCGGAGCCCGTCCATTGAATCGCGCCATCCAGGAACATCTATCGGATATGCTGGCGAGGAATCTTTTGGAAGGCCGCTTTAAACCTGGCCAGACGATCCATGTGACCGCGGCAGACGACGAACTCATCCTGAAGAATGCGAGGCGCTAAGCCTTGCCGGGGGATACCGGTTCGTGTAGGCACAGGCCCATGAAAGGCAAGAAAGTCATCTTCATCGCAGCGGGTACTGTCCTCGCCCTCATCCTGATCGGCATCTTTGTCGCTGCGGCGAACCTTGGCACACTCATCAAGCACGGCGTGGAGGAGTTTGGCCCAAAGGTCACACAGACCTCCATCAAGTTGAACTCGGTGTCTGTGTCGCTGTTCGGAGGAAGCGCGGAGATGAAGGGGCTCCTCCTGGGAAATCCAACAGGCTACAAGGCGCCTAACGCCCTGGAAGCAGAGCGGATCGCCGTGCGTCTCAGCCCGGGCTCCCTCAGATCCGACAAGGTCGTCATCCAATCCATCGTCGTGGAGGGCGCCCAATTACACGTCGAAGGTTCGGCCTCGGGCAACAACTTCACGAAGATACAGTCCAATGTCGAAGCCTTCGCCGGTTCCGCCCCGCCCACCGACAACAAGGCGGCAAAGAAGCTGCAGGTGGACGAACTCGTCCTGAAGAACTGCAAACTTCATCTCTCCCTGGGCTTGTTGGGAGGGAAGACCATTGCGACCCCACTGCCCGACATCCGGCTCACCGATCTGGGTCAGGGCCCTGAAGGCATCACTCCGGCGGAGCTTATTAAACGCGTTCTCGGCTCGATGACCGGGGGAATAGGCTCCGCTGCTGGCCAAGCCATCAAGGATGCCGCAAAGGACATCGGTAAGGGCGCAGCCGAGAGCGTGGATAAAGCCACGAAAGGCATCAAAAGCCTGTTCAAGAAAAAGGAGTAACGAGGGACGTGGGCCCCGGGTTCATGGTCCATCCCTTGGCACTTCAAACGCCGGCAGGCGCCTGTTCGAGTGGCGTAACCTCCTATTGACCCCACCGTCTTGACCTCCGTTGATCGGAGAATGTGAATTGTGGCCGGGCTTTTGAACTGGGAGCGCTGGCGTCGCGTCGGCCTCTCCCTGCTCATCGCCCAACGCCGACGAGGACGCCAGTGCTCCCAGGGGGTACACCCTGAAGGGTGGACAACGAACTGCGCGTCCGACTTCCAGGCTTTAGGCGGCAGGCTCCCAGGGGGCGGGACGTGCGGGGCAGCCACCGAACCTCCTGGTTGGCTGAGGCTTAGAGCCCAGTGAACGTAGAAAAGTTCCCCTAATCCTCGACTTGCGGAAGCTGGTTTATCGTGAGATTTTTTTTGTGTTCAGGTCTAATTGCAGGCCTTAATCGGCTGTTGAAAAAACACATCCCATATTATGTCCAAAGTCTATCAACCCAGCTGGTGCTCCAGCCCTGAACATATATGGCGTCCCAATCGCCGGGAGTTCCTCCATGTGGGTGCACTCACCGGGCTTGGGCTCACCCTCGGCCAGTTTCTCCAGCTCTCCGCAAACGCGAAATCCAAGCCCGGATCCGCTGAGCCCAAAGCCAAGGGTGTCATACACATCTACCTCCCTGGCGGAATCGCCGCGCAGGAATCCTGGGATCCCAAACTCCTCGCCCCAATCGAATACCGCGGTCCTTTGGGCACCGTGAAAAGCCGCATCGACGGAGCCTACTTTTCAGAGCATCTCGGGAAGACAGCCCAGGTGGCGGATCGAATCTCCGTGATCCGATCGATGACGCACGGCGAGGCGGACCACGATCGGGGTACGCACAACATGTTCACAGGCTATCGTCCGAGCCCGGCCCTTCAATATCCCAGCGTCGGAAGTGTGGTGTCGCACGAACTCGGAGGCAAAAACGACCTGCCCCCATACGTTTGCATCCCGAACATGCCGACCACCTTCGCAGGCACCGGCTACCTGGGATCGGCTTATGGCCCGTTCAGCCTCGGCAACGACCCGGCCGCGAGGGAGTTTCGCGTGCGCGACCTCGCCATGCCTGAGGGCGTCACCGAAAAGCGCTACGCGGCACGCAAGGAAATGCGGAGCATCGTGGATGCCCACTTCAGCTCACTCGAGAAATCCGACGCGCTCGATGGCATGGACAGCTTCTATCAGCAAGCCTACGCCATGCTCAGTTCTG
>VHDG01000072.1 GCA_016871475.1 Verrucomicrobiota bacterium | reverse complement strand
CTCGTTTGTCGAGGTGGAAAAGCTGGCCGAAGAAGTCGAGTGTCTCCTGCGAGTTAAGAAACTTGTAAAGGTAGGACTCCTCCGGGAGATAGCCGATTTTCTGCTTGGTTTGGACGTGTCGGGGCGAGTGGCCGAAGATCTCGATATGTCCGCGGGTGGCATGGAGAAGCCCGAGCAGCATTTTGACGGTCGTGGACTTGCCGGAGCCGTTGGGACCCAGCAGGCCGAAGACCTCGCCCTTGCGGATTTCGAAATCCACACCATCGACAGCACGGGCTTTGGGGCGACCCCAGAAATCATTGAAGATCTTGGTGAGCCCGCGGACGGCAACGACCAGTTCGTCAGCAGGCACCCGAACCGTCCCCATTTGCGAGGCATCAGAAAGCTTCATATGTAGGCGAGCTCAAAAGCGCAACAACGGCGACACGCTACCAAGCGTGATCCTTTGCAAGAAAGCCAAAAAGGTCCGGAAGTCCAGGCATCCTGGAGGATGGACAACAAGCCTGCTAGCCAATCGATGTTTCGCGTCGGATGCCGAATTTTTCGATGCGCTTCCTGAGCGTGGCGCGCGTGATTCCCAGGAGCTTGGCGGCCTGCACCTGGTTGCCCTGGGTTTCCAACATCGATTGTACAATCAACTGCCGCTCCACGGCTGGCAGGATCTTGAGTTGGTTCTGGTTCCGGGCGCGCTGAAACAGGAGTTTGGCCAAGGTCTCCACGTCGAGATCCGTTGGAAGCGGATTGCCTGACGTTGGCGGATGACTCCCCGGCTGGGACGTCTTCAACTCGGGTGGTTTGGATTCCAGCGCGCGAGGATCGGAAGCGGCGGTTTCCTGCGGGAGGTCGTCGGGGAGAATCACGTCGCTCTTGCAGACGACCATGGCACGCTGCAAGGCGTTCTCCAGCTCGCGCACATTCCCGGGCCATGCATAGGCTTCCAGGCGCTGCACGGCAGCCTCGGAGATGCTTCTCACCCCCAAGCCCGTGCGTTGGGAGAGTTTTTTCAGGAAGTAGTCCACCAGGAGCGGGATATCCTGCCGCCGCTCACGAAGTGGAGGCAGATGGATGCGGACCACGTTCAGCCGGAAGAACAAGTCCTCGCGGAATTCACGCCGCGCCACCGCGTTTTCCAGCGGCTTGTTGGTTGCTGCGATCACTCTCACGTTCACCGTGAACGACTGACTGCTACCCACTCGTTCAAACGTACCGGACTGCAGGACCCTCAAAATCTTGGTCTGTGTGGGCAAAGACATATCGCCGATCTCGTCCAGAAACAGCGTTCCGTTGTGACATTGCTCAAACTTGCCAATCCGCTGATGGGTGGCTCCTGTGAATGCCCCCTTCTCATGGCCGAAAAGCTCACTCTCCAGCAGGTTCTCAGGTATGGCGGCACAGTTAATTGCCAGGAAGGGCTGGTTGCTTCGACGGCTGTGGTGGTAGATCGCACGGGCCACCAGCTCTTTGCCCGTGCCGCTTTCACCGGTGACCAGCGCCGTGGCATCTGTGGCCGCCAGCTGGCCGATCAGCTTGAACACATTCTGCATCGCCTCGCTTCGACCCACGATCCCAAGATCATAGTCCTCGGACTCCAGGAGAGGCTGGTAAGACACCACACGGCGCATGTCCTGGGACGCCTTCAGGGCAGCAGCGATCACTTCCTTGAGGCGGGGAACGTCGAAAGGCTTGTGGAGATAGTCGTAAGCCCCGAGCTTCATGGCCTCAATCACGGTCTGGGTGCTTCCGTAGGCGGTCATCATGATGACCGGCAGCTTGGGGTCCAGCTCGCGCATCTGACGCAAGGTTGCCATCCCACCGATGCCAGCCATGCGGATATCCATCAGCACGAGGTCGGGTTTGACCGATCTGATTTGTTCCAACCCCTCCTCGCCGCTGGAAGCAACGTAGACCCTTAGGGAAGGGGATTCGAAAATCCTCTGGAAGGAGTAGCGAACGTCGGCCTCATCATCAATTAGCAGCAGCTTGTCCATGTCGGCAGGGGTGAATCTGCCACTCCATGGCCCTTGCAGCCAGCAAGAAAGGGGCGCTTGATCCCCATGAAGGCCTGTGTTAGGTAACGCGTGTAGACTCAATAAAACTGAGGCAGGAACGACCGTCTGCTTTTCCCTGAGGCGAAACGGTGATGCTTCAGCCTGTGGAAAGCGAAATATGAAACTTAGAAGCCTCCTCTCACAAAGGCTTTGTCTTCTGGGCTTTGCCTCCCTTCCCTTCCAGACACCGCTCATCAAAGCTCAAGATATCCAGGCTACCTAGGTCAGTGTCACCGCACCGGACACACAGGGAGCCGAGCCCAACCCCCTCGTGGCGAGCCCAACGGCAAACCCGGCGGTCTTCGTCATAACCCGCAAGGGGCCCACGGACTTTGACCTGCCCGTGTTTTACACGCTCGGCGGCACGGCCGAAAACGGGGTGGACTATGCCCGGCTTCCAGGCCGCATCCTTATTCCAAAAGGCAGCTCTGCGGTGCGAGTCGCAGTCATGCCCCTGGCGGATGCTCTCAAGGAAGGCGCGGAGACCGTTTCGATCCGGGTTGATCCACCGGTGTGCATCGAGATTTTCCCGCAGCCCAAGGAGTGTTATCGGGTGGCGGAGCCGTCAGCCGCGAAAGCCGAGATCCTCGACCACGCTCCTGTGATACCGGACAACCTGCCACCCCGGGTGATGATTTCGAGCCCGACCTCCGGACAAGTATTTCGCGCTTCATCAGACATCGAGGTTACGGCGGTGGCTGTCGATGCGGACGGGTATGCAGCTCGAGCAGAGTTGTATGCAGGCCAGGAGAAAGTCGCCGTGTCGGAACCTGTCTTCATCCAGCCTCCGGCACCGGGAAGCCCGCTCAAACATTCGTTCCTCTGGAAAGCAGTCCCCGCAGGCATTTACGAACTGGTGGTGGCGGCCTATGACGATGACGGAGCGGCCACCAAGTCGGCTCCGGTACGGATCCAGGTGCTTGAGACGCCTCGTTTGCCCGTCGTGACCATCATCGCGGCAGACGCTGAAGCCGCCGAACCACCCACGCCCCTTCCCAACCAGCGGATCGCCATCAATCGCGGTCTGTTCCACATCTCCCGCACCGGCCCCACCTTAGCAGAGCTCAAGGTCTATTACTCTCTCACTGGCACTGCTCAGAACGGGATTGATTATCAGCGGATCGCTCCTCCCGCAGTGATTCCAGCGGGAGCAGAGACAGCGATCGTGGAGGTCCTGCCCATCAACGATCAGGTGCTCGAGCCCACGGAGACGATTTCAGCAACCCTGATTCAGCCCAGAATCGGTCTCCCAGGGGATCCTGTCGTGCTGCCGGCAGAAGACGGAACACTTCTCATTGATCCCGTGATCGTCGAGCCCACCTATACAATCGGTTTGCCCAGCACCGCAGGCGTCCGGATCCTGGACAACGGGGAGGGACCTTCGAATGAAATCCCGATCGTGACGGTGGCAAAGGTGGATGCGAAGGCGGTTGAGCCGCCCACGAATGATCCAGCCGTGGATTTGGAAACCGACAACGGCAGGTTTACGATCAAGCGCACCGGATCCACGGATCGAGCCTTGGACGTTTACTTCCGTGTGGCGGGTTCAGCCCTGCCGGGCGTGGATTACCACAACTTCGGAAACAAGGCCACGATTCCGCCGGGCGCCTCGTCGGTGGACATCGAAGTGATACCGCTTTTTGACCGCCTCGCTGAATCCGAGGAAAGCGTCGTGTTGGGCCTGGTTCCGTGGCTGATAGCACCGGAGCCGGTGAACAACGACCCCACAGTCATCCTTCCCCGCCAGCCCATTCGCCCGGCCTATCGCGTCGGTCAACCTGCCGAGGCAAAGGTGGTCATCCTCGACACTCCGCCGGCTCAAAACCGGCCTCCGAAAATCGCGATTGTGAAACCGGAATCGGGATCCAGTTTCCCAGCCGGACAAGCAATCACGCTCACGGCTCAAACAGCAGATTCCGACGGGTACGTCCCATGGGTTGAGTTCTTCTCGGGCCGGACAAAAATCGGAGACTCGCGGATCGATTTCATCCGCCCCCCTGAACCGGGCGCGTTGATCACCCACACCTTCGGGTGGAAAGGTGCGCCGGTCGGGTTGCACGAGCTGTTCGCAATCGCGCACGACGACGGAGGCGCATCGACACGCACAGAGCCCGCTGTGGTCATCAAGGTAACGGAGACCACGGAACGGACCGTGGTCATGGTGGAAGCCGTGGACGCATCAGGTGCCGAGCCGGATCCTGTGCCTCCCGGGATGGGCCGCCCCACTATCCTGGATCCACTCGTGTTCGTGTTTAGGCGAAAAGGTGACCTCAGCGTGCCGATCACGGTCCGTTATCACTTCGAAGGCTCGGCGACTCCAGGGCGGGATTTCGAAGTCTCCTCCAGGGTCATCGAGTTCCCGGCCGGCTCGGAAGCGACCCGTCTGATGCTCACACCCATCGATGATGATCTGGTCGAGGGAGAAGAGACCGTAGCTGTCATCATTGATCCGGTGTCCTGCATCGCGATCGCCAACCCCCCGCCCACCTGCTACATCGTGGGAGAACCGGGAGCAGCCAAGGGAGTCATCCGCGACAATGATCCGAATGAATCAGTGCGACCGACCGTCACGCTCTTTGCGGCGGATGCGACCGCCACCGAAGGCTCCAGTGAGTGGACGACTCCGACGGCCACCTTTGTGGTCAGCCGGACAGGTCCGGTGACCGCATCTCTGACGGTGTTCCTCAAGTCAGGGGGCACTGCGATCCCGGGGAAGGACTACGAGGCGCTTCCGGAGAAGATCGAACTGGCTCCCGGCCAGAGCTCAGCACGTCTGGTGGTGAAGGCTCTGGGTGATTCGGAGGTGGAACCCATCGAGACAGTGCTCCTGGAGTTACTGCCGCCGCAGAACGCGATCAGACCCCTGGGCTGGCCTTCCTATGAGCTCGGACGTCCCAGCAAGGCGGTGCCAGTGATTCTGGATAACGACCGCTCCAGGCCTCCCTGCCTCCGACTGCCGGATGGTCGGTTCCATATCTGTCTTCCCGCGAGAGACGGCACCCGGTATCGGATCCTATCCTCCAGCGATTTGAAAAACTGGTCGGACCGGGGGCCGGCGGAAGCGAACGAAGGTTCCGTTCACTATGTGGATCCGGAATTGAATCAGAATTCCGGGGCCATCTTTTATCGCCTGGAACCCGAGCAGGCCCTGAGCCTGGAAGCAGCCAATTAAGCGCGGTCGGCCTGCCGACGCACTCAGGCTTCCAACAGGGCTGTCTGTATGAAGCCTGATCTTTCGAATAAAACCGACTCGACCGCCGCAGTGCTCATCACTGCGGCGGTTCTTTGTCTCTCGGCGCATTCCTCAACAGCGGCTTATCCTTCAGCCCCTGAAATTCGCAAGAGCTCGCTCGTCGTGGCTTTGGAGGATTACGCGGTGGCCCCCCTGTCCAGCCGGACTCTGCTCGAGTATCCGCCTCGGCTGAACCCAGCCGGCCCATTGGCAAGGATCAACTTCCTGCGACAGGAAGCCGTGCTTCAAGGGATGCCTCACCAGCGCTTCTTCGTGTGCGACCTGAACCGCAACCTCTACATTCTCGATCCAACCCAACGCGAGTTTGTCCCATACATCAATTTCGAGGAGGTCTTCGGGCGGTTCGACAACAATCCAGGTTACGCGGGAGGTTTGGTCACTTTTGCATTCGATCCTGACTATGCCTCAAACGGCCGCTTCTTCACTTCTCACACCGAGGATCCGCTGAAGCCGGGTCCAGTGATCATCACGAACGGATCTCTCCCCGGGCTGAGCCTGGCCGCCTACTCGGCCTCCCCTTCCGTGGACCCGCCGGTCGGGGACGTCGTCCGTCACGCCGTTGTGATTGAGTGGACTGATCTCAACGTCTCAAACAGTTCGTTCGAGGGAACAGCAAGGGAGATCCTGAGAATTGGTTTCTCCGGAAACGTGCATCCGGTGGGTGACATGCTGTTCAATCCAACGGCCAGGCGAGGGGATCCGGACTGGGGTAATCTCTATATCGCTTGCGGCGATGGGGGAGCGGGCGAATCACCCGATGAACGGCATCACCTTCCCCAGCGGCTGGATGCCCTTCAGGGAAAAATCTTGAGGATCACTCCGGATCTTGGGTTGCGGCCCGACGACTTGTTGTCAGCCAATGGTCGATATCGCATTCCAAGCGCAAACCTCGATCAAAATCCGTTTTTAAACCGGGTGTCGGGAAACTTCAGACCCGAGATTTATGCGCTCGGCTTTCGTAATCCGCACAGACTCGCGTGGAGCCCGGAGTTGGGAGGCCTGTTGACGAGCGACATCGGGCTAAACTCGTGGGAGGAGGTCAACCTGGTGCGCAAAGCCGACAACCATGGATATGCGGAGAGAGAGGGGCCGGAGCAGCTGTTCATCGGCGGAGATGTGCATGGCAGGACAGGAAGTCAGGTCGGCATCCCCTTTCCAGAAGCTCATGACGAACTTCGGGTGCCTGGACTCGATCAGCCTCTCGTCCCCCGCTACCCGGTGTTGCGCTACAGCCATTGGGATGGTGATGCGATCGCTGGAGGGTTTGTGTACAGGGGCACAGCCATCCCGCCGCTCCAGGGCAAGTTCGTTTTCGCCGACATCACCACCGGGCGCATTTTCATCAGCGACGTGCGCGCCATGAAGGAAGCCGACGGTGGAGGTCGTAGAGAGTCCGGAACGATCGAGGAACTCCGGGTTTCCCAGGGTGGACTGGAGGTGAGGGTCTTCGACCTGCTGTCGAGGGAGTATCGGAGGAGGGGAGGCACGTCCCGCGATGCACTGCCCGGAGGGTGTGGAGGCCTCGCGACATCGGGCGCTGATTCCGAGGGACTGCCTTACGGTTGCGGGCGGGCGGATGTTCGCATCGCAGAGGATGCGGAAGGCGAACTGTACCTCCTGAGCAAGAGCGATGGAGTGATCCGGAAGCTGGCGGGCACCGCAGTCCCTGTTCAGTTTGAACCTCCAAAGCTTCACCCTCAGGGATTGATGCTTCGATGGCGTCGGCTCCAGGGCATCACCGTCAGGCTCCAGACCATTGATTCCCTGGGCTGGGGACAGTGGCGAACTCTCGATGTGCCCGTCGTTCAGAGTGGTGGCTGGGCGGAATCGATCGTGCCACGTGACCCGGGCGACCGCTTCTACCGACTCCAGCAAGCGGGCGATGAGTAGCGGCAAGGAGGCGGGAGATTCATTTGATGCGGAGAACCGGACGCGGACGCGGTGGAGGTGCGCCATCGCCCGGCGTCAGAGTGATCGCGCGCAACCCGGATGATGAGGTCCATCAAAACATTCCGAAGCGGATCACATCCAGGCGGTTCGTTCGGAGGATCAAGAACTGGTTGTTCAGGAAGTCCACGGATTCGGGATATCCTCGGCTGGCATGTTCCCAGAGAAGTTTTCCGGACTTGTGGTGCAATCGGCAGATAAGAAGCTGGGTGACAGGAATCGCGTCTGGATTCAGGGGACCACCGCCGGATGTCACGGTCTCCGACGAGTAAACATACTTGCCCTCCAAGGCTGCGATGGATCCACAGTTCTCAGTTCTCCAAAGGACTTTGCCTGAAGCAGCCACCACCTTCATCACGACCCGCCGGTCCTTGCGGCCGATGTCGATCTGGTCTGTGAGCCTGAGCTGCTGTTGGCCCATGGTCGTGGTGTCGATGAAGATGTTCCCTTGCTCATCAAAGATAAGTCGGGAGATTCCCACGCTCGGGAGACGCCATTTGGCTGCTCCAGTGACTTTGTCATAGGCACCCAATGAGCCAGGATCGATGAGGTAAAGCGTGTCACCTCGTTCGATCATGGGTTCAGTGATCGCGATGCCTTCATCGTTGCCTCCCAAACTCCATCCGCTGGCCGCACGATCCATCGGATAGGCCAGCTGGGTCTGCCAGAGCTTCTGCAGGTTCGCGTCGAAAACATGGATGGTGGTGTCGGCCATGAGCAGGATGAGCGACGACAGCACAGTAACCTCCGGAGGGCTGGTGACGTCGCTTTCCCACTTCACCGGAGCACCCGTGGGCTTGTGCAGCTCCAGCTTCGCCAGGTAGATGCTCTTGTCATCCACCTCGACGCCTCCCGTGTTCTCCCTTCGCATCTCGTTCAAAACCTCATTGGCGACCTTCGCTGTCTGAGCCTGTCCCACGGGATCTTCCAGCGCGGACTTCGTTGGAGCATCCTCCATGGTCTTGCGCAGGACCGGCTTGAACTCCTTGAGCTGTCGGCTGAACTTCAAGGCTCCCTCCGGAGAAGGAGCCCAACGGCTGCCCGATTGATCGGTCAACTGGGGGTGCCTCTTGCGCGCACCCATCTCAGGATCGTCCTCCATCGCCTGATTCCAGCGATTATTGGCACGGATGCCGATGGCCGTAATCAGGGCTTCAGGGCCAGACATTCCAGGGCGGAAACCATCCAGCTCATTCCCTCGGGAACGTGTGTTACCAGCGGATGCAGCGCCGGAACGCACATTTGTGTTGGTTGCGCCGCGAGTCGCAGCCGAAGCGGCAGCAGCGGCTTCCGCCTGGGGGAACACCTTTTCCTCAACAGCTCCTGTGCCAACCTCCGTCCAGGCCATCTTGACGTCTCCGTTGTCGATACGTCCCACGGAGAGAATCCGATGGCCATCGCGTTGATGAAGGGCGTTTCCGCCGGGAACAGGAACGGTCTTGGTCTCGGCGCCGTCGGAGAACTGGTATTAAGCCAGCTTGTCGGGATGCCCGACCCAGATGGCCGTTCCCGTGCCCATCAGCTCAACCCGGCTCCAGGCCTCAGCCAGGAGCTCATCCAAAGGTTCCTGGATGGCTTCGGCCTCGGTCGGAACAGGTTCGATGTAGATCGGGTTACCGAATTCGCTAAGCCTTGGGCCTTGCCTGATTCTGCGTTCGTACCACCGGGCGTACTCGGCGCGTTCGCGCAAACCCTGCTCCCGGGCGGAGGGGCCTCCGATGGAGCCGCGACAGCTGGATTGTTCAGGCGGGCACTGCCGGCTCCCGAGGGTGGTTGAATGGGAGCGGCGTGCGACCCTCCAGCCGACGCGGCAGGTCGAGCCACGGAAGGAACTGGCACCGCTATGGGGGCAGGACGCGGGGGTGCAGAGGCCGGCGGAGTCGGGCGCAGTTCAGCCAGCGCCTGCTGGATCAGAGGCTGGACCGCACACGAGAGATCCACGTTGCAGGTCTGGCACACCAGCGTGAAGGGCTGCGAGGCCATCTCGGGAGTGACGTCAAAAGCGTATTTGGCACCGCAGTGGCATTGGATTTTCATACTCGTGCTGTTCGGTTCGAGCTCGGGCTCCTTGTCAGTTTGCGGGTCACCTGGGATTGAGGAGCTTGAGCCCCGGGTGGTGGGGGACTGCCGAAACTGCTTTCCGGCGAAGCTCGACAACGGAGCCATCCACTGCCAGCCCGTTGCCTCCAAACTCGTGATGATTACTGCCGGGACCCTTGCCATCCTCCGAAAACATCTGCGAACCCACCGCTTTCTCGGACGTGTTCACCTGCGCATCCGTGAGCAGCAGCGAAGCCCCTTCCGCACTTGAACGCCCCATGTAGTAGGCGTAGCTGATGCCGTATCGGGTCAGCGAGCCTCCTTCGGGAATCAGCCTGCGTTTCGTTCCCGGGCAAACGAAGGGCTCCGTCGTGCTGATGTAAGCCGGAAGCAGCAGGGACAGGGGCTCCTCCGAAGACAGTGCATTGGTCACCACAGGAAACCGACCTTCGTGTTCATTGGCATAGAGCTGCAGACCCAGGTGAATGGTCTGAAGGCGTTCACGACACAGGTTCTTGGCTCGCGTCTGAAAGCTCTGAGCACCCCGGCCCTGCAAGAGAACAAAAAGCAGAACCAGCATCACAACCGTGATGAGCAGTTCGAGAGGCGAAACGGCTTGGGTCTTCTTGTTATGATACAGCGGCATGTCCGGGGAACTCCTTGGCTGATGAGCCAAATCGAAGCTTTCCCCGGCGCAGAGGTCGAGCGTTTTGGTTCGGAACAACGGATCGTCAGGGCGACCGCGGAAACCCGCGGCTCTTGACTTCGCGATCAACAACTCCTTCCCCCTTGGAATCCAGAACAATGAACCGTCGTGGATACCTGTCTCCCAGGAGCTCGTCGGAACGCGTGGGGCCAAGAACGAAACAGGCCGTGGCCCAGGCATCGGATTCTGTGCAGGTTGGTGCGATCACGGAGCATGACGCGATCCCGCCGACCGGTAATCCGCTCCGAGGATCGATGATGTGGCTATACCGGCGGCCCCCCGCCTCAAAGTAGTTTTCGTAGTTGCCCGAGGTTGAGATGGCGGCATCGCGCAGACGGATGATCGTTCTCTTCCCCGCCCGATGATGATCCTCCAGCTGAACAGTCCACGCCTCCTCGCCGGGCGGCGAACCCGACACCCGCAGA
>VHDG01000071.1 GCA_016871475.1 Verrucomicrobiota bacterium | reverse complement strand
GCAACTATCTGCTGGCGGGAGTTCATGGTCTGCCGGCGGCGGAAGTGGACGCGCGCCTGATCGAACGTATCAAACTCGAGCTTGTGAAAAATCCGGCTTTCAACGAGGACATCAACACCGTCACCGGCGTGCCGCACGGAAACACGCCGTATGCCGACTACTCCGTCTATGTCTGGCTGCGGAAAGAAATCCGCCGTCGCCTGGGACAGACCGGCCCGGATCCTGTGAACGTGGCCATCGATGCCCGGCTCGGTGTCGTCCGGGATCACAGCGGGTTGCGGCTTGTGCCTTAACTGCCGATGGCTCACGCGGAGGCGCGGAGACGCGGAGGTGGGGAGATAAGGCAAGACTCGCTTGCTGAGGACGACCACCCGGCCTTCTAAAAGCAGATCAGTGCGGAGTGCAGAAACCCGTCTCAAAATCATCTCTCCGCGTTCTCCGCGCCTCCGCGTGAGTCTCGTCCGTTTTCAACCTGCGACCGTCGTTCATTCAAGGAACCGGCGCCGCTGCGGTCAGCGTCCGGCGGCGGAACACCTTGTCGCTGCTGCACGCGTAGAGCCACGCGCGGCCGGGACCGGCGAAGGCGCAGCTCACCGTCCCCTTCTCCTGCGGACGGGAGACGATGCCGCCCATGCGACCGTTCGGATCGAACAGTTGAATGCCGAGGTGGCTCGTGATCCAGTACCGGCTCTGAGCGTCGGTCGTCAGACCGTCTCCGCCGCTGTCCACCTTCCCGACAGGCGCGCGCAGCTCCATGTTCTTCTCGCCACCGCGCAGCGTGCCGTCGTCCGCGATCAGAAAACTCCACGCGTTGGTGCCCCCGTATTCGCTGACGATGAGCTGGCGTTGGTCGGGGGTGAGGCCGATGCCGTTGGGCTTGTTGATCCCGCCGGCGACAGGGGCCGGGCGCGACAGGTTGCGAGCCGACGTGGGCACGCCGACCACCTGCCCCGCTCCCGTGTCCGTGAAGTAGATCCAGCCCGCCCGCGACACAATCAAATCATTCGGCTGCACGCCGGTGGCGACAGTCTCGATTTCCTTTGAGGCCGGATCGATCACGACGATTTCTTTGGCGTTATTCGTGCCCTGCCCCTGCGTTGCGGCGTAAATCTTGCCGTCCGCCCCGAACTTCATTCCGCTGACCTTGGGCCCGTTTTCCAGCCAGACCACCGGCGTCATATCGTTCACGCCGAGACGGTAGAGTTTCGATTTCCCAAGATCGCTGAAGTAGAAATTGCCGTCCGCGTCACCGCACGCAGCATCCGTGAAGCCGTAGCCTGCCCCCACGAGTTCCCAGTCGCCGGGTTTGCCGCCGTCAGCGAGCACTTTGGAAAGAGCATCGTCGCCGGCAAGGTTGTCTTTGGTTTGCGGCTTCGGCAATGCAGTGAGCGCCGGCCGCCACAGCCACCGAAGCGAGTCCGGCAAAATGGCGCCGCCGTGCTGGCCGTTGTGACCGCCGGTGCCGAACACGAATTTGTGGTCGTAACCCATGAAGGCCAGCGCGCTTGCCATCTCTTGATTCGCCAGCGGCCAGTTTCCGTGGAGATTGTTCAAATCGTTGGCGCCGTCCTGCAGGAACACCCGGATGGGTTTGCGTTCGGTCTTGCGAATCCACGACGGATACACATGGCCCCCGCGAATATTCGTAAAGCTGCCGATCTGGGAGAGGACTTTGCGAAATGACTCCGGACGTTCCCAGGCCGCCGTGAAGGCACAGATGGCACCGCTGCTCATGCCGCAAATCGCCCGGAGCTCGGGATCCTCGGAGATCTTCACGTCGAACTTTCGGGTGACAAACGGCAGCAACTCGCTGATGAGGAACCGCGCGTAAGCGTCACCAAGCGAGTCGTATTCGAAGCTGCGATTGCTCCGGTTGCCCGGGCCGGCAGCCCGTCCTGTTTCGACCGGCGCCCCCGGGATGGCTCGATTGCCGGGGTTGATGAACAGCGCGATCGTCACCGGCATGTCGCCTTTGGCGATCAGATTATCGAATACGATGGGCACCCGCTGACCGCCGGTTTCGTTCACATAGGTCATGCCGTCCTGAAACACCATCAATGCCGCGGGCTTCGACCCGTCGTACTGCGCCGGAATGTAAATCCAGCAGTCGCGCGTCGTGTCCGGAAAAACTTTGGACTCCGAGAACACGAATTTTTCGACCCGCCCCTTGGGAACGCCCGGGGCGCGCTCGACGGATTCCGGGCCGAGCTTGTATTCCTCGGCGGCCGGAGCCGCGTGGGTTGCGTAAGGCAAAGCGAGCAGAACGAGAATCGGAATGACGATGAACCGGGACATGGCAGCAATTCTCGTTGTGGAAAGCCGATGTCCCCTTCCCCTGCCCTCTTCCCCCGCCACAGTCTCGACAAACGGCCCGGGCGCGGGGAAAGCAATGTGGCCATCAGGCCGGGTGATGGATCTTCCTGGTTTCAAGATGAGGGCTGCTGGTGACATGGCCCGCGTTGTAACGGGTGCTTGGAATATTGGCAACACTGTTGACCGTCACAGCGGTGCATCCCGAAGTTGTTGGTGGGGACCCCGAGGCTACACCAACAACTTCGCGATCCGCTGGGTGGCGAGGTGGCGAAGGTTTCCACAAAAAGTTCTTGAGACGGTATACCGTTTTGTTTCAGCTTGGGGTAGTGACAATGAAACTAAGCGCCACACTCCGCTCTCGTTCTGATCAGGCGTTAGCCTTCCTTCGTGCTCGGATCCTCGACGGCGATCTCAAACCCGGGGCGCTGCTGGCGGAATCGGCCGTCGCGGTGGATCTGGGCGTGAGCCGCGTTCCGATCCGCGAGGCGCTGTTCGCGCTGGAGCGCGATGGGCTCGTGGAGTTCAGCGAAACCGGGCGGGCGTATGTGAAGGATCTTTCGCCGCATGATTTTGAGGAGTTGTATGTGTTGCGGCTGACGCTCGAGCCGGTGGCGGCAAGGTTGGCGGCTGCAGCTTTGCGGGAGGATCCTTCCGCGCTGGAGAAAAACATCGAGGCCACAAGACGGGCGTCTTCCCTGATCAAGGTGACGCATTTGGACCTCGATTTTCATGAGATCATTCTGGAGGCGTCCGGCAATGCACGGCTGCTCAAGCTGTGGCGGTCGTCGGGCCACGAACTGGAGCTTTGGCTCGGACGGTTGCATCGTTCGAAGCAGATCCAGACTCACGGCACGCGTGAAGAAACCGTGTCCACGCACTGCGATCTGCTGGAGTGTTTCCGCACCCAGCCTCCGCCGGTCTGCGAGCGCAAGATGCGCGAGCACATCCTCGGCTGGCGTGAGTGGCTGCCAGCGGGCATGCCGGTCGCCGCGCATGATGGAACCAAGTCCACCACGAACCGGAGGTAAGCCGCCAATTCCGACGCACTTCGAAGCATGAATACCCGCGTATCTCTAAAAACCGCCGCCATGCTTCTCCAGGCTTCGGCACTGGCACTTCAGGCTGAGGATTACGCCTTCTTTGAGTCCAAGGTGCGCCCGGTGCTGATCGAGCACTGCTACGAGTGCCACTCAGGAGTGAATTCCAAAGGCGGCCTGCTCCTTGACACCCGGCAAGGTTGGACCAAGGGAGGCAACTCCGGGCCTGCCATTGTGCCGGGCAAGCCTGACGAGTCCTTGCTCATCAAAGCCGTCCGCTACACGGATCAGGACCTCTCGATGCCGCCAAAAAAGAAGGGCGGCAAACTCCCGGACGCAGACATCGTGGCACTGACTGAATGGGTGCGTCAGGGTGCGCCTGATCCACGCGTGGCAGCGGCGAAGATCGCGGGCATGAAAGCGGACGAGGCGAAGGCGTGGTGGGCTTTTCAGTCGCTGCCGCCTGTAGCTGCCTCCAAGAGCATCGATGACTTCATCAGCTCCAGGCTGACCGAGGCCGGACTTAGACCCGCGGCGTCAGCCGACCCGCGCACGCTCGTCCGTCGCATGACCTACGACCTCACCGGTCTGCCGCCCAGCGCGGAGGAGGTGGAGTCATTCGTCGCCGCCACACTCCGCAATCCGAAGTCTGCAGTTCAAAATCTCACGGAGCGCCTGCTCGCCTCACCACAATACGGCGTGCAATGGGGACGCCGCTGGCTGGATGTCGTGCGTTACGCGGACACAGCGGGCGAGAACACCGACCGTCCGCTCATGCATGCGTGGCGGTATCGGAACTGGGTCTTCGATGCCTTCAATCGTGACCTGCGCTACGACGAGTTCGTGCGACAGCAGCTCGCGGGAGATATTCTTTTCGACAGGGCAGAGACCAGGGAGCGCGCGGAGGGCATCGTCGCCACCGGCTACCTCGCCATCGCGCGGCGGTTTGGTCACGACATAGAGAAGGACATGCATCTCACGCATGAGGACGTGATCGACACAGTGGGAAAGAACTTCCTCGGCCTCACCACCGGCTGCGCCCGCTGCCACGATCACAAATACGACCCGATCACCGCCGCAGACTACTACGCGCTTTACGGTATTTTCAGCAGCACGCGCTTCGCCTTTCCCGGCTGCGAGCCGAAAGGCCAGCCACGCGACATGGTGCCGCTGATCACGCAGGCGGAGGCCGATGCGCTGATGAAGCCCTGGCAGGAAAAGAACGCGAAACACGAAGCCGACAAGAAACAGCGACTCGAAGCCTCCAAGTCCGCCAGCGCGGCCATCGCCAGCCTCGGCGGCATGAACAGCAAGGTGCTGGGGGAATCCAAAGTTGGCGAAGGAGCCAGCGTGCCTTTTGAGCATCGCCTTCGCGTGCGCAAAGGCGAGGTCGTGCAGCTCGCGGTGTCGCCCAATGCCGGCCACGGCGCGGACACGACTCTTGTCGAGTGGCGCATCGCGGAGACAGAGGGAACGAAGCGTTCGTGGAGCGTGACGGAGCTGGTGCCGGACTTGTTGAAGGGCAATCCGCATCCCTCACACGATGGCGCGTCGTGGTGTTTCCTCGAAACGACGAGCACGCCTGTCTTCCTCATCGAGCAGCGCCAGAACAACAGTGGGAACAGCGCTTTGAAATCCTGGAGCCTCGGCAGCGATCCGTCGGTGCTCGTGAACTCGGCGGATCAGCAAGTGATGGTGTGGACCACGCTGGCTGCACGGTCGTTCTTCGTGCATCCCGGCCCCAACCGGCCCGTGGCGGTCGCGTGGACCAGCCCGCTCGATGGGGAGATCGCGCTGAGCGGTCGTGTGGCCGATGCGCATCCGAGCGGCGGCGATGGCGTGGCCTTTGAACTCAAACACATCGCCGTACCCGAGTATGGCCCGGCGCTCGCGCAGCTCGGTGCCAACATGAAGCCAGGCACCGATCCCGAGCCGATGCCGGTGATTCCGGTCGCTTACGCCGTTGTGGACACGAAGCCAAAGAATGACCGCCTTCATCTGCAGGGGGATCCAGAGAAACTCGGCGATGAGGTACCGCGCCGCTGGCTGTCCATCCTCGGAGGCGAACCCGTGCCCGCAGACTCCGGGAGCGGACGCAAGGAACTTGGCGACTGGATCGTGAAGTCACCGCTTGCCGCCCGCGTGATGGTGAACCGCCTCTGGGAATGGCATTTTGGCAAAGGCCTCGTGCGTTCCCCGAACGACTTCGGTTCTCGTGGCGAGAAACCTACGCATCCCGAGTTGCTCGACTGGCTCGCCGCGAAGTTTGTCGAAAGCGGCTTCAGCGTGAAGGCCATGCACCGGCTCATCCTCAGCAGCCAGGTGTATCAGCGATCGAGTTTTCCCGCAGATTCAGGAAGGACAGCAGGTTCTTCTTCTCAATCTGTGGGAGAATCCATCAGTGCCGATCCTGACAACCGCCTGCTCGCACACTTCCCACGCCGCCGTCTCACCGCTGAGGAGATGCGCGACAGCCTGCTCACCGCCTCCGGCCAGCTCGACATCACACCCTCCGAGGCGCATCCGTTTCCCGCTGAGGCGACGTGGAAGTTCTCCCAGCACGATCCCTTCAACGCCGTCTATGAAACCAAAAAACGCAGCGCCTACCTCATGGTGCAGCGCCAGCGGCGCCATCCCTTCCTTTCGCTCTTTGATGGCGCCGATCCCAACGCCACGACCGCCGCCCGCCAGACCACCACCGTTCCCACGCAGGCGCTCTACTTCATCAACGATCCCTTCTTCCACGCACAGGCCGATGCTTTTGGAAAAAAGCTCGCATCACTGCCCGATGAGGACACCCGCATCACCACAGCCTGGCGCATTCTCTTCCAGCGCCAACCCACGGCTGCCGAAAGGCAGCGCACAAAGTCCTTCCTTTCCAGCTATCCCGCTGATAACGCCGACAAATGGACTGCGCAGGTGCGCGTGTTGATGGCGAGCAATGAGTTCCTGCACTTGGATTGAATCATGAAACACAGCTTTTCCATCCGCAGCACCTAGATCCAGCCATGAACTCACTCAACATCCCCCGCCGTCACTTCCTCCGCTCCGCCGCGGCGGGATCGCTCATGTTCCCCGGCCTCGTGCAGCAGCTCCTCGCGGAAGTCGCCGACCCGCTCGCGCCGAAGATGTCGCATTTCCCGGCGAAGGCGAATAATGTCATCTTCCTCTTCATGACGGGCGGCGTTTCGCATGTGGACAGCTTTGATCCGAAGCCGGAGCTGGTGAAAGGCCATGGGAAGGAGATCAAGGCCGACCATCCAGAGATCAAGAACCGGCCGGGCTACGAGCGCATCTATTTGAAGCGACCGCAATGGGAGTTCGCGAAGCACGGGCAGTGCGGCATGGAGGTGAGCACGCTGTTTCCGCACATGGCGGGCTGCGTGGACGACATCGCGCTGATCCGCTCGATGCACACCTCGCACTCGAATCATTACAACGCCACGCTCGGCATGCACACGGGCTCATTTGCCCAATCTCGGCCCAGCATGGGTTCATGGGTCACCTACGGCCTCGGCACGCTGAACCGCAATCTGCCCGGCTTCGTCGTCATCGCGCCGAAGCAGACCTACGCGGGCACGCAGGTCTTCGCGAGCGACTTCCTGCCGGGGGCGTATCAGGGCACGCTCGTGGTGCCGGGAGCGGAACCCATCGCCAATGTCGCGCCGCGTTTGCCAAAGCACCGCCAGCAGCTCGAACTCGCCGCGCTGCACCAGATGAACGAGGATCACCTCGTCACACGCGCAGGCGATCCGCTGCTCACCGCGCGCATGCAGACCTTCGAGACCGCGTTCGGCATGCAGATGGCCGTGCCGGACGCATTTGATTTCAAACAGGAGTCCGATGCCACGCTCACCAGCTACGGCCTTCAGCGAGGGCAGACCACCGGCTTTGGCTGGCAATGCCTCGCCGCGCGGCGACTCGTCGAGCGCGGTGTGCGCTTTGTGGAGCTCATCGACACCGGCTCCTCTAACAACTGGGACGCGCACGGCGACATGATGACGCACGTTCCGCTCGCGAAGAATGTGGACCAGCCCATCGCCGCGCTGCTGCGGGATCTGAAGGAACGCGGCATGTTCGAGGACACGCTCGTCGTCTGGACCACCGAGTTTGGCCGCACGCCCTTCAACAACACCGCCGAAGCGAAGGGCCGCGAGCATCATCCGTGGGCCTTCAGCTCATGGCTCGCTGGAGCGGGCGTGAAGCGCGGCATCGTCCACGGCAACACCGACGAGATCGGCTTGCGCGCTGTCGAGAGCCCCGTCCATGTCCGTGACTTTCACGCCACCATCCTGCACCTCATGGGCTTCGATCACGAGAAGCTCACCTACCGCCACGCCGGGCTCGATTTCCGCCTGACCGGCGTGGAGGAGAGCCATGTGGTTAAGGAAGTGCTCGCTTAATAGGAATCTGCCGAAGGCTGCGAACTGATTTCCCAACACATGAACTCCAACCATTCTTTTCAACCATGAATATCCCCAGACCCATCCTCTCTTTCCTCGCTTTGGCATTGTTCTTTAGCACAGTTGCGCCCGCTGCTGACACTCCCGCCAAGCGGCGGCTGCTTTTCACTGAATATGGCAAAGGTCCGAACCGCTTCATCGAACTTGATGGCGATGGCAAGGTCGTTTGGGAGTTCAAGCCGCCGAGCACGACGGTGATTTTCCAGGTCTTGCCGAACGGGAACATTGTCTTCGGTTACGGTGGCAAGCCGACAGGTGTGCGCGAGATCACGTCGCGTGGCGAGACGGTGTTCGACTACGTGAGCAAGTCGCAACAGGTCTTCGGCTGCGAGCGGCTCGCAAACGGCAACACGCTGGTGGCCGAGCAGGAACCATGTCAGGCGTTGGAGGTCAATCCGAAGGGCGGGATCGTGCATGTCACGCCGCTGACAACCCACGTGGAGGGTTATCACCTTCAGGTTCGAAACGTGCACAAGCTCGCCAATGGCAACATCCTCGCCGCGCATGAAGGCGAGGGCGCGGTGCGTGAGGTCAATCCACAGGGCAAGGTCGTGTGGGAATACACCGGCGTCACGAACACCGGCGAGGCGCAACGCCTCGCCAACGGAAACACGCTCATTTGCTGCGGCACGCAGAAGCGATTGATCGAGGTCACACCGGACAAGCAGATCGCATGGGAGTTGAAGGCGGAGGACGCACCCGAGCTGAACATCACCTGGGTCTCCAGCGTGCAGCAGCTCAAAAATGGCAACTATCTCGTCGGCAATTTCATCCGCGGCCAGGAAGGCAAAGGCGCGCACGCTTTTGAGGTCACCCGCGCGAAGAAGATCGTCTGGAAGTGGGCCGACCACAGCCTCATCAAGTCCCTCACCACCGTTCGCGCTCTCGGAGAATGAATCGTTTTACCCATCCTAACCATGTCTACCATCGCCATTACCGATTACACCTTTCCTGATCTCAGCCTGGAGGAAGCTGTGCTTCGTCCTGCGGGTATTGAGATCATCTCCTTCAAAGAAAAGCGTTCACCTGCTGAACTTGCCGAACTCGTGCGAAATGCGGATGCGGTGATCGCGCAGTTTGCTCCTGTGAACGCCGAAGTAGTCGCTGCGATGAGCAAAGCGAAGGCCATCGTGCGTTACGGCATCGGCTACGACAATGTGGACTTCGTTGCGGCCCGCGAACGCGGCATCCCGGTTTGCAACATCCCGGACTACTGCATCGATGAGGTCGCGGATCACACGCTCGCCTTCATCCTCGCCATCACACGGCAGGTGGTGCCGAACGCGTTTCATGTGCGCGATGGCAAATGGGGCCTCGCCACGCCGCTGACGACGATGTCATCGCTGAAGCACCTCACCATTGGCATTGTCGGCTTTGGGCGCATCGGGCGCGAGGTGGTGCAGCGGCTTCTTGCGTTCAAGGCGCGTGTGCTGGTGTTTGATCCAGTCGTGGCGGCAAAGGAGATCACAGGTGCAGGCGCGGTGGTCGCGGCGTCGTTCGATGAACTGCTTGCGCAGAGCGACGTCGTCTCTCCTCACTGCCCCTCGAACGCGAAGACGAAGCAGATGTTTAACACCACGGCGTTCGCAAAAATGAAGCCCGGCTCCATTTTCATCAATGTGGGCCGTGGCGATCTGGCCGACAGCGCCGCCGTCACCGAAGCCCTGCGATCGGGAAGACTCGCTGGTGCTGCTCTGGATGTTTTCGATCCTGAACCCATTCCGGTGGATCATCCCATCCGGACGATGCCCAACGTCATCCTGGCCTCCCACATCGCTTCGGCGAGCCCTCCCGCGGTGAAGACGCTGCGAGAAACAGCAGCACGCATCGCGCTCATGGCTGTGCGGGGCGAACGGCTGCCGAACATCGTCAATGGGGTGTCCAACGCCTGACGCTTGTTTCCCTCAGATTCGGGGCTCCGCAGATTCCGGATTGATAGATCCATCTGTGGAATCCTAAATGTGCGGGAAACCAACATGACCTTTCCAATCTGCCAACTTAAACCAACAACACCATGACCACGCGTCGCTCCTTCATCACCTATCTCCCCTGTCTCGCTGCCGCGCCGTTGCTCGCACGCGACTACGGTCCCGGTGCGCCGCCGGTGCGTTATCCCGAACCGGACGTCATCGCGCTCGATAAGGCGTTCGAGAAGTACAAGATCGGTTCCGCGCCGATCGAGCGGCTGTACACCGGCATGTACTGGGCGGAGGGGCCTGCATGGAGCGGATGGGGCCAGTATCTCGTTTGGAGCGACATTCCGAACAACGTGCAGCATCGCTGGCTCCAGGATGACGGTGAGGTCACGACCATCCACAAGCCCGCCGGTCACAGCAATGGCAACACCTTCGACCGCGAAGGCCGGCAAATCTCCTTCGAGCACGGCAACCGCCGCGTGGTGCGCTACGAGGCCGACAGCACCCTCACCGTCCTGGCGGACAAGTTCAACGGCAAGCCTTTCAACGCGCCGAACGATGGCGCTGTGCATCCTGACGGCAGCGTTTGGTTCACCGATCCCGGTTACGGCAGTCTCGGAAACTACGAAGGCAACAAGGGCGACCTGCACCTCAAAGAAGCTGTCTATCGCATTGATCCCTCCGGCAAGGTGGAAAAGATGACGG
>VHDG01000070.1 GCA_016871475.1 Verrucomicrobiota bacterium | reverse complement strand
CGATACGGTCAGCCAAAGCATCGTTGGCTATGCTCCCTCCGGACTTACTTATGACATTGGCATGTCCTTCGACCATCGCACGGGTTCGATCACGAGCACACCCTTCGATCAATACGGAGCCAATGTCGGATTCACCCGCCTCACGCAGCCGTTGCTGCGGGACTTCTGGATCGATTCACAACGTCATGCGATCCAGATTGCGCGGCTCAACCGAGGGATTTCAGATCTCGAGTTCGAGCGTCAGGTGAGCGTTGTTCTCAATAACGTTCAGCGGTTCTACTACGACCTTATCGCGGCCGAGGAGAATATGAAATCAGCCTACTCGGCGTACGGGGCGGCTCGTCAGCTGGCTGAAGATACGCGTCGCGAGGTGGAGATCGGCAGCAAAGCTCCGTTGGCTGACAAGGAAGCAGAATCCACCGCTCAACTGCGGCTGGCGGACTACTACTCTGCCATGCATCGTCGCAACACGGCGGAGAATCAGCTCAAAGCTCTTACCGGCCGGAAGTTCCGGGATCAATATGATGCGCGTCTTGTTCCGGATGAAAAGCTGTTCAGGATCGAGCGTCGCCCGGTGGATCTGCAAGAGAGCTGGAAGTCGGGTCTGGAACGTCGCCCCGACTACCGCGCTTACTTCCTTCGCACGGATCAGGAGCGGATCAACGTGCGCTTCGCTCGCAACCAGATCTATCCCAACCTGGATGTGGAGGGAGGATACTCCCGGGGAGGGGTGGACACCACGGTCACGGGTATCAATCAGGGGTCCTTGGGAGGGGCGTTCCACGATATCCGCAGGAACTCCCAGCCCAGTCATGGTTACGGGGTCACGCTTTCGACTCCTTTGACATTGCGACGTGAGAGATATGCGCTCAAGCGAGCGAAGTCTCAGCAGGAACAGGCACTGCTCGAGCTTGAATCCGTTGAACAAAGCATCCTGGTCGAGATCGATACAACCATCAGCCTGATCCGCTCGAGCAACATGCGAATCCAGGCAACCCGGGCCGCTCGGGAAGCCGCAGAACAATCCGTGGATGCCGAGACCAAGCGGTTGGCCAGGGGTGTGAGCACTCCCACGCAAGTCCTGCAGCTGCAGGACCGCCTCATTCGCGCACAATCCGACGAAGTCAATGCCCTGCTGGACTACAACAAAGCATTGAGCGACCTCGATCTTCAGGATGGGAGCATCCTTGAGCGGAACAAGGTTCAGATCCAGCCCCTGCGGTGATCCTGGATGAACCGTTGCTCCATTGCATCGATGCAGCGACTCCGGGCGTAGCTGTCCCGAATAATATGAATAAATAACTCGTTCACAACGGCTTAGAGTGTTTTGAATCCACACGAACACCTGAGCCTGCCGTTGTTTGCCGGTCGCCGATCTGCTGAGACACCCACCCGCAGGAGCGGATGAGCTCATCTTAGGGAATTGCGGCTTGACCTGTTACTTTCGGCTACCTATCTTTCGCGACGCGATAGGAAAAGAATGCTGGCTGGACCAGCCGTTGAAGTCGGAGAGAAATCTGCCGACTTTTTTGTTCCCTAAATGGGGACCACGAACGTGTTATGAATGCCGACTTGCTGACCGTGCTTGATTTTTGGGAGCGGGAGAAGGGAATCAACCGCGAAACCTTGCTGGGTGCTGTACAGGAGTCCTTGCTGGCCGCGGCGAAGAAGGCTGTGGGGCCCGCCCGCGAACTGAGTGTTCAAATCGATCCTAAGAGTGGTGATATCAAGGCGTTTGCGAAATTAATCGTCTCGGATCGAGTGCTGTCAAAGCACGACCAGATTTCGGTCTTCGACGCCCGCCGCACCAAGCCTGATGCGAACATAGGCGAGGAGCTTCTCATTGAGGTCACTCCGCAGGGCTTCGGCCGGATTGCCTCCCAGTATGCGAAGCAATCCCTCATGCAGCAGATCCGGAAGGCCGAGAAGCAACTCATCTTTAACGAATTCAAGGACCGGGTTGGGGAGATCGTCAGTGGCATCGTGCGCAGGTTCGAAAGATCTGACGTAACCGTTGACCTGGGAAAATATGAAGCGCTCCTCCCAAACCGGGAACGCGTGCCCACGGAAGAGTACCAGATCGGAGAGCGTATCAGGTGCTATGTAAAGGCTGTGGACAACGGGGCTCATGGGCCCGACATCATTCTCTCACGGGCGGACCACAACTTCGTCCTGAAGCTTTTTCAAGTGGAGGTTTCCGAGATCCATGACGGCACAATCGAAGTGAAAGGCATCGCTCGGGAGCCAGGATTCCGAACCAAGATCGCGGTCTGGACCCGGGACGAGAAGGTGGATCCCGTAGGGGCCTGCGTCGGGTTGCGGGGGCAACGGGTCAAGAACATCGTCCGGGAGCTGAACAACGAAAAGGTGGATATCATCCGCTGGGCTCCGAATATCCGCGACTATGTCACCAACGCCCTTTCGCCGGCCAAGCTGAAGCATTTCGAGATTGATGAGACGCGACGACGCGTGAAGGTCACTGTTGCAGCGGATCAGCTGTCTCAAGCGATTGGCAAGCGTGGGCAGAATGCTCGGCTGACGTCTCGATTGACCGGATGGCAGGTCGATATTGAGGCGGAGGAGATGGCTGTTGCGCCCGTGGATGAGAAGTTCAACACGCAATTCAGCGAAGCGGTGAAGAACCTTGCTTCGATTCCAGGCATCGCAGCTGAGCAAGCTGAAGCCTTGGTGCGCGCAGGGATGGCGACGAGTTTGGAAGATTTGGTACAGATGGATGAAGCGGATCTGGCGGAGTTGCCGCAGATCGGATCTGCCGCAGCCTCGGTGCTGGAAGCCGCGCGTTTGGAAGTAGCACGGCGAACGTTGGAAGTCGGATGAAAGCCCGCGCTTTGGATGAACATGACCTTGGATTTTCCAAGTTAGTCATCCGCCAAGCATGAAGACCTTGGTGACAGGGCGCGGCGATTTTAAAAATTATGCCCGTACGCATATACGACCTGGCAAAGAAACTTGGCCTCGAGAGCAAGGAAGTGCTCCACAAAGCCAAGGAGCTGGGCATTGCGACCGCCAAGGTTGCCTCGAGTTCCCTGGACAAGATCACCGCCGAGTATCTTGAAGAACAGCTGACCCTCACCCGACCCAAGCCCGTTGCTGTCACATCGGAGCCCGCCGAGCCTGCCCGGGACGTTGCTCCCCCTGAAACCAGGCTTGCCCCGGAGCCAGAACCTGTCATTGAGCTGATACGGCACCCAGAGCTGGAAACCCCCTCTGAGCCTGCAGTTGTCGCAGCACGAACGGCCAACATCACCGAGGTATCCCCGGAGCGTCCTCCCGTCGTCGTTGCTCCCGAACCTCCGATCACGCCTGCAAGCCTGGAGGCCCAAGAGCCCAAGGTTGATGTCGCGAACCCCGCTTCTCCTTCCAGCCCAACGCCACCTCTGGCGGCGGTCCCCCCAACCCCACCCGCTCCGGCTGAGCCCAAAATCGGGGATCGAGTGGGTTTCATCAAATTGCCAACGGGCGGTCGTGGCGGCAGCCGGGATCGTGGACAATCCCCTCCTTCTCCTCCTCAAAGAGTGGCAGGCCAGAGTGGTGGCCCCCGACAACCAATCCTCGACCGCGGGCGGGGCGGATCTGGTGGGACTCAACAGTTTTCCCGGGGTGGGAACTTTCAGGGACCCCAGGCGAACCGAGGCTCCTATCCCGGAGGCGGTCGTTCTCCTGGCTTTGGGCAGGGACGGGGGCCCGGCGCTCCATCGGCTGCTGCTCCAGCCCAGGCCCAACCGTCGGCTCCGCTCGACGGGCCCACCATCTCCATCAAGCCTCCCATCATCGTCCGCGAACTCGCCGAGAAGATGGGAATCAAGCCTTTCCGTCTGATTGCCGACCTCATCGATCTGAAGGTGATGGCGACCGTCAACCAGGCCGTGCCCGAGGAAACTGCCGTCAAGGTCTGTGCCAAACACGGCTTCCGTTTCGAAGTCGAGAAACGCAAGACGGGCACGGGTGTGACAGCTCCCAAGCAGGAGGTGAAACTTGACCAGGACGATCAGGACACCGACCTCAAACCCCGAGCGCCGGTGGTCACGATCATGGGCCATGTCGATCACGGGAAAACAACTCTGCTCGACACCATCCGGAAGGCCAATGTCGCTGCCGGTGAGTCCGGGGGCATCACTCAGCACATCGGTGCCTACACCATCGCCGTATCCCATCCGGAGCGGCCGACGGAGATGGCCCAGATTACGTTCCTCGACACTCCAGGTCATGCCGCATTCAGCGCCATGCGGGCGCGCGGCGCAAATGTTACCGATATCGTGATCCTGGTGGTGGCTGCCAATGACGGTGTCATGCCACAGACACTTGAGGCTCTCAGCCATGCCCAGGCAGCCAAGGTCCCCATCCTGGTCGCGGTCAACAAGGCCGACCATCCAAACGCGAATCCGATGAAGGTTCGCCAGCAACTCCAGGAGAAGGGGTTAGTGCCCGACGAGTGGGGTGGCACTACTCTGTTTGTCGATGTGTCCGGGCTTACCGGGCAAGGGGTTCAAAAGTTGCTCGAGATGGTTCTGTTCCAGGCCGACCTGCTTGAACTGAAGGCAAACCCGGATCGTTTGGCCAAGGGCAACGTGATCGAATCTGGTTTGGAGCAGGGTGGGCCTACGGCCACTGTGCTCGTTCGGAAGGGTACCTTGCGAGTGGGCGACGCCGTGATTTGCGGTCAGTTCTGGGGCAGGGTTCGCGCCCTCATCAATGAGGAAGGCAAGCGTCTCAAGGAGGCCGGTCCTTCCGTGGCTGTTCGAGTCCTCGGGCTGAGCGGAGTTCCTGAAGCAGGTCTCGAATTCAGCGCCATCGAGAACGAGAAAGCCGCTCGCACCCTCGCAGAACAACGCGCCGAGGAAGCCCGTGTCGCCGCTCAATCTGAACCGACCGCCAAGGCCACACTCGAGGATCTTTTCGGCCGCATAGAGTCTGCTCAGGCCAAGGTGCTCAAGATTGTCATCAAGGGCGATACACAAGGCTCCGTCGAAGCCATCGTAGAGGCGCTCCGCAAGATCGAGTCTGATCGGGTCAGCCTTGAGATTATCCATTTTGCAGTCGGCACGATCACCAGCAGCGATGTCACGCTGGCCTCGGCATCAAAGGGCATCATCCTCGGCTTCCATACCCGCATCGATGGAGGCGTGTCAGATATCGCCAAGCACGAGGGGGTCCAGATCAAGCTCTACTCCATCATCTACGAGTTGATTGATGAGGTGAAGAAAGCCATGGCGGGTCTGTTGCCCCCCATCATCAAGGAAACGGTTATCGGCGCAGCCGAGATCCGAAAGATTTTCGCGCTGTCCAAGGGCGGGAATGTCGCAGGGTGCATGGTCACTTCCGGACGTGTGGTTCGAGGCAAACTCCGAGTCATGCGTCGCAAGAACCGCATCTACGAAGGCGTATCGCTCTCCTTGCGACGCTTCCAGGATGAGGTCAACGAAGTGCGCGCGGGCATGGAGTGCGGCATCCGCCTGGATGGGTTTAACGAGTTCCAATCCGGGGATGTTGTGGAGTGCTACACCGTCGAGAAACTCGCCCCCGAACTCTAACACGATCCATCCTGTGCCCTCTCATCGGCAAGAGCGCGTTCGCGAACTTCTGAGACGCGAGATCGGTGAAGCCATCCGACGCGAGATACCTGTTCACAAGGCCGGGCTGATCACGGTCAACCAGGTTCTTCCCGCTGCAGACCTCCGGCAGGCTCGTGTGCTGCTCGGTGTCTTTGGGTCCACCGAGCAGCAAAAGACCGCGCTGCAAATGCTCGAAGCCTCCAAGATGCGAATCCAGGACATCGTGGCAAAATCGGTGATCCTCAAATACACGCCACGACTCAAGTTCGAACTCGATGACACCGTCGAGAAAGCCAACTCGGTTCTGCGTATCATCGACGAGCTCGAAAAGCAGCCGCCTCCACAGCCCGAATGAAGCCGCCGGTGATCGATCGCATTCTGGGGGAGATCCAGCGATGGAAGTCCTTTTGTGTTGTCGGGCACATCCGGCCTGATGGGGACTGCATTGGCTCTCAATTAGGGTTGTACCTGGCCTTGTCAGCACTCGGCCGCAAAGTCACTTGCTGGAATCAGGACCCCGTTCCCGCCAAACTCAAATTCCTCGATCCCGAGCGGGAGGTCATCGCACCCCAGGCAGACCAGGAGTTCGACTGCGTGATTGCCTTGGACTGCGCTTCACTTGAGCGGATGGGCCGGACTGCATCGCATATCCAACGTCGTCAAGTCCTCATCAACATCGATCACCACGAAAGCAACACACGGTATGGGGATATCAACTGGGTATCAGCGCGAGAAGCCTCGACGGGAGAGCTTATCTACCAGCTGATGCAACAGGCGAAATGGGACATCTCCCCGCGCATCGCCGATTGCTTGTTCACCGCCGTCTCCACGGACACCGGATCCTTCCAGTATGCTTCCACGAGCCCTGCGACTTTCGAAGCTGCAGGCCGGCTCGTGGAACGAGGCGCTGATCTGGCGAAAGTCTGCCATGAGGTTTATCAGTCCTATCCGCTGTCCCGCATGAAGCTCTTGCGGCGTGTTTATAACAAGTTCCGGCTGACTCATGACGACCGGACTGCCTATTTTTGGATCAAGCAGGCTGACTATTCCCGGACCGGAGCGAAGCCTGCCGATTCCGAGGGTCTCATCGACCACATCCGGGCGATCGACGAGGTCGTTGTGGCATGTGTGTTTGAGGAGATGGAGCCGGAGCTGACACGGTTGAGCCTCCGTTCAAAGAGCCCACGCGTGGATGTGAACTCCGTCGCAGGTCAGTGCGGAGGGGGAGGACACAAGGCGGCGGCCGGAGCTCGAATCGCAGGCAAGCCTGCGGTCGTCCAACGTCGAGTCCTTGCAGCTATCCGGAAAGCGCTGTTCGCAGCCGCCAAAGACTAGGATGAAGACGTTTACTTCGACGGACGGGGCTCTCCTCGTGGACAAGCCCGCCGGCCCGACTTCACATGATATCGTGGATGCCGTGCGGAAGATCTTTGGAATTCAGAAGGCTGGGCACTGCGGCACACTGGATCCACAGGCAACAGGCTTGCTGATCATTGTGCTGGGGCAGGCGACAAAGCTGTCAGAGCGATTGATGGCGGACGACAAGGTTTACTCAGGAACGATCTCCCTGGGCACCACGACGAACAGCTACGATGCCGACGGCGAAGTGGTCAGTTCTCTTCCCGTTCCGCCCCTGACCATCGAGCTTCTGGATGAAGCCGCGAGCTCCTTCGTGGGTGATCTCTTGCAACAACCACCCATGGTCTCCGCCGTGAAGAAGGATGGCGTACCGCTTTACAAGCTGGCTCGCAAAGGTGTCGAAGTGGAGCGGAAGCCTCGCTTGGTGAGCATCTACCGATTCAGGTTCACAAGCTATGAAGAGCCTTATGGCGTGTTTCGTGTCGCCTGCACAAAAGGGACCTATGTCCGGAGCCTGGCCCACGAGTTGGGCCAAAAAATTGGCTGCGGCGCACACTTGGCCACTTTGCGGCGACACGTTTCGGGCCGGTTTGATGTCGACGCGGCCATCCCGTTTGAAGACTTGGTGCAGCTATCTCGGGAGGCAATGACGGCGCGTGTCATTCCCATGTTGGAGCTTTTGCGCGGGTGACCTGGTTTCCAGAAAATCGAGGTAGAGCGGATGCGATCGCGCTCTCATGTCTCCTCACGCAACGGCCTCGGATCAGTCATTTCGATTGGCACGTGTCTTGGGGCCGCTGGACAAACTGGCCATCACCCGAACCAAACCCAGCCAGATGACCGCTGCTTGTCGGACGACCTGACGAACCCAAGGCACCCCGGCCTTGGATGATCTCGCGGAACATCTCAACCCGCTCCCGGCTGGTTAGGGCGCATGGCAACACCCCAAGCCATACTCACCAAGAACCCGCAGCGGCTCATTGAGGAGTGCCGATTGGCAGGCTCAGCACGCACATCCCATCGAACGGGGGCGGGAGATGTCCGTAGATCGTGAACAGTTCGGTGGGCTTCGCTCCCGGACTTCAATGGATTGTCAGGAAGGCTGTCATCACCTCACAGCCTGGCCAGCGCAGTCTGCCATGGTCCGGATCACGGATCCGAAGGGAAAGTCCATCCCTGGACTGCATCACGCCTCAGCCAGGGCCGATGAAACCGGCACTCTCTGTCACTCTCACCAGATGCCCGAAGACATCGGTCGCGCTCAGAGGCGCCAAAGGAGACTCACCCTTTTCAGGCAGGCACAGGATGGGAAAATCAAGGGGATCTTCGGGACGTGCTCCATGGGTGCCTCTGACCAGTCGGGCATCAAGCGGTATCAAATCCATTAACATTCGAAAGCCCAGCTTCTTCCGGAGCAATTTCATGGCGATCCGAAGTTTCGGCAGGGGAATGTCGGGATTGATGAACAATTCCGCGGGGTCGTAGCCGGGCTTGCGATGAATATCGACACACCGCGCGAAATCAGGAGCTCGTGCGTCGTCCAACCAGTAATAGTAGGTGAACCAACTCCCCTTGGCGGCGAAAACCAGGAAGTCACCGGACCGATCATGATGCAGGCCCTGCTCGATCTGGGCGCTGCGATCCAGCACCCGTCCCACGCCGGTGGTTTGTTCAAGTAGTGCATGCACCTTCGATCGCAATCCCGGGTCCTGGACATAAACGTGAGCAGCCTGGTGATCCGCGACCGCAAACGCCTTGCTTGCGCCAGCATCCAACAACTCCAACCCCAGCTCCTCTTTCACCGTCAGCCAACCCTGTTCACGAAACGCTCTATTGAGGTGAACAGGCTGGTTCGCATCGACCAGCCCATATTCCGAAAGCAAAACCACCTGCACACCTCGCTTCGAAAAGAAATCAAGGAGATCGCCCACGATCGCATCGATCTCCCTGAGGTCCTGGGCGGTATCGGGATGGCTGGGGCCCAATCGTTGCAGGTTGTAGTCGAGGTGAGGCAGATACAGCAGGCTCAGGGAAGGGGAATGCCTCGTATCGATCCATTTCGCGGATTCGGCAATCCATCTTGTGGCGCAGTCCCTTCCTCCTGCCGGTGACGCTTTTCCGGCAGCGGGGCCCCAAAAGCCCGGGAAGGGAAACTCGCCCAGGTCCGCCTTGATCGCCGGCCGGATGGAGTAGGGCCAGGAGTAAATGTCGAAAACCTTTCTCCCATCCGCCGGATACATGGGTCTGGGTGTGATGGAATAGTCGGCGGTGGAGAACATGTTGTACCACCAGAACAGTTTCGCGCAGGTGAAGCCCGGGTTCCTGGCTTTGAGCACCTCCCACAACCTCGGTCCCTGGATCAATCGGTTGGATTGCTTCCAGAACTGAACCTCGGCCAGCTGCCGGTCATACCAGCCGTTGGCAACAGCACCGTGGCCACCGGGTGGGAGCCCGGTGAGGTAGGTGCTCTGGGCCGTGCATGTCACAGCCGGCAGCGCCGGATCAATGCGAAGACGGCGGTTTGCATGAACATGCGCCGTGATGCGGGGCGTGTGCGGCCCCAGGCATCGATCCGTGAGCCCGACAACGTTGAGAACGGCCGTTCGCATTTGGCTCATGGCTTGGAGATGCCCCGCCTCGGCCTGCTTTTCAAATCGCGAACAGGTCTTCGACTTCGTGTCTCCAGCTCATCAATGCAGAGAGCGACCTTCGCTTCGTCCATCTCATGAACTTCGAATCCCTGGCCAATCCCCCTCAACAACGTGACCGTCAGTTGCCCTCCAAGATGTTCCCGAAACTCCTCCAGTCCTTGAAGCACCCTTCGGGATCCCGCCTGGTCGGTGAGTTTAAGTTCCTCCGCAAAGAGGTCGAATCCCAGCTTCTCCAACAAACCCAGCGCCCGATCGCAGCTCACGGCGTCAATGAACCCCATTCGTTTGGAATACAGGGCGTCAAGTGCGATGCCGATGGCCACGGCTTCTCCATGCCGCAGCCTGTAATCGGAGAGCTGTTCGAGCTTGTGAGCCGCCCAATGTCCAAAGTCGAGAGGTCGGGCTGAGCCAAACTCGAACGGGTCGCCGGATGTCGCGATGTGATGCACATGCAGCTCAGCACAGCGATGGATGAGACGTTCCATGGGGCCGGGTGAGAACCGCCGCAGTGCGGATGACTGAGCTTCCAACCATTCGAAAAACTCCCAATCCCGGATCAAAGCCACTTTGACCGCCTCGGAATAACCCGCTCGTTTGTCACGTGCAGGCAGGGATTTAAGGAGTGACAGGTCGTTGATGACCGCGAATGGAGGCGCGAAGGTGCCTATAAAATTCTTTTTGCCGAAGGCGTTAATACCGTTTTTGACTCCGACTCCCGAGTCGTTCTGACTGAGCGTGGTGCTCGGTATCCGAACTTGACGCACACCTCGATGAGCGGTGGACGCCGCCAGCCCGGCCATGTCCAGCAACGCGCCTCCGCCGACGGCGAGAATGTAGGAATGGCGGTCGATATGGAATCGATCCACCAGCGATTGGATCTCGGAAACGTGGAAGTAGGAGTT
>VHDG01000069.1 GCA_016871475.1 Verrucomicrobiota bacterium | reverse complement strand
GCAGGCGGTTACGTCGCTCTTCCCCAAATGGCTCCAATGGATTCCATCGAGGGACGACCGGAGGGCGCTGAAGCCCAGCCTCTTCCTCCCATCTCCGCCCTGGACAAAATCATCGTGGCGTTTGCGGGTCCATTGTTCAGTTTCCTGCTGGCTTTCGTGTTTGCCTTCATCGTGTGGCAGATCGGCCGTCCGATCTCGGAATCAGAGACAACCACAGTGGTGGGAGTCGTTCTCAAAGGAGGACCTGCGGAAAAGGCAGGCATCCGGCCTGGCGATCGGCTTTTGGAGGTCGACGACAAACCGGTGACCAAGTTCGGCGGAAGCACCGGGAGCAGTGTCATCTGGAGGGTGGTTCGAAGTGAAGGATCCACAATTCCGGTGAAATTTGAGCGCGATGGCGCTGTGCAGACCGTTCAAGTGGAGCCCATCCGACAACCGACGAAACCCTGGCAACGCAAATCCCTCCGGCAAATCCAGATTGAGCCCGCCCAAACGCCCATCGTCGCCCACGTCTATACCAATAGCCCGGCCTTCCTGGCAGGCATCAGATCCATGGATGAGGTCATCGAGGTAAACGGACGTCGGATGTTCCATTATGCGCAGGTGGCTGAGACAACCTCCGAATCCGGTTTTCAGAAAGTGGAGCTGAAGGTGCGACGGGGCGATAAAGAGTTCATCGTCTCTGCGACTCCCACCAAACCCACAACTCCCACGGAATCCAATCCCATGCTGGGGATTAAATGGTTGGACGGAGGACGGATGGCCATAGCCCGACCGGGTCCCTGGGAACAGGTTTACTCCAGCATGACAGCCATGGTCGACACCATCGACGCAGTTCTATCCCGGAAATCCAACATCGGCGTGCAGCAACTCGGTGGGGCGGTAAAGATTCTGAACACCTACTACCTGCTTTTCCAAAACGAACAGGGTTGGAGGATGGCACTGTGGTTCAGTGTTCTGATGAATGTTAACCTCGCGATTCTGAACCTTCTGCCCTTCCCGATTCTCGATGGTGGCCACATCGTGCTCGCGATGGTGGAGGGACTTCGTAAGCGCCCCGTCAGCGCCCGACTGCTCCAACATCTCCAGTCCGCCTGCGCCCTTGCCCTCATCGGGTTCATGCTCTTTCTCACCTTCTTCGATGTCCAGGAGCTCGGAGGCGGACGCGGATCCCGCAACCGGTCTACAGAACCCCAGTTCGCCCCCCTGGCGACCCGAGCGTCCGGGCACCCCTGAACATGAATTACTGCGATTCTCCCTATCGGTACAGCCGGAGGACGTCACGGCAGCTCATCATTGCCCAGGCCGGGTCGGATGAAATACGAATCGGCGCAGGAGAGCCCGTGGTGGTGCAATCGATGCTGACCTGCGACACGATGGACACAGCAGCCTGTGTTCAACAAACGCTGGAACTGGCAGCGGTCGGCTGCCAGGTCACCCGGATCACAGCCCCGACAGTCAAGGATGCGGCTAATCTGGAGAACATCGTGGCCGAGCTGCGGAAAAAAGGATGCCGCACCCCCATCGTCGCTGACATCCATTTCAAACCCGAGGCCGCCATGGAAGCGGCCAAGTGGGTCGAGGTTGTACGCATCAACCCTGGAAACTACGCAGACTCCAAGAAATTCAACATCCGGGAGTACACCGACGATCAATACAATGCCGAACTCGCCCGGATCGAGGAGAAGTTCACCCCCTTGGTGAGGCTTTGCCTGGAGAAGGGCCGGGCCATGAGGATCGGCACCAATCACGGCTCCCTGAGCGACCGGATCATGAACCGGTTTGGCGACTCTCCTCTCGGCATGGTGGAAAGCGCCTTGGAGTTCGCCCGGATCGCCCGTAAACACGGATTCCACAACTTCAAGTTCTCGATGAAGTCGAGCAATCCGAAGGTGATGATCCAGTGCTACCGCCTGCTCACCGCGCGTCTCCGAGAACTGGGTCCCGATTGGGCTTACCCACTCCATCTGGGAGTGACCGAAGCAGGCGAAGGGGAGGATGGAAGAATCAAGAGCGCCATCGGCATCGGGTCTCTTCTCTGCGACGGAGTGGGCGATACGATTCGGGTCTCACTGACAGAGGATTCTCCAAACGAAATTGCCGTGTGTCGCGCCCTCCTCGCGGAGATCCCTCGCCTCACCAGTCCTGACGTCTCTGCTCCAGACTTGCCGACATCCTATGACCCGTTCCAGTTTGAACGTCGTCGAACAGTGGAGATTGATCTGGGAATGGATGGCGTCCGGTGCGGCGGTGAACAAACCATCCGGGTGGTCGTCAGTCGGGCGACATGGGATAAGGTCGCAGGAAAGATCCGTCCTAAAGATGACGTCCGCCCTGAAGCTGTCTATGAAGACCTCAATGTGATGGAGGTCGATCCCGCGCAGCCTTTTGAAGTCCCTTGCGACTCTCAACTGGTCACCGTCAAAGATGGTTGCCCCCTTCCTCCCATCGCGGCCTTCCGGCTGCTGGCCGCACAACTCAAGCGACTCGGAAGATCGAATCCGATCCTGCTCAAGGATTGTTTGAGCTTCGAAGCCACCCCGCTGGATCCTCAACGGGCCTTGCTCCGGGCATCCGTCGTGATTGGTTCCCTGCTGTGTGATGGCATCGGCGACGCGATCTTGATCCGGGGGGAAACCGGAGCCGGAGCCTCCCTGCGACTGTCCTTCAACATCCTTCAAGCAGCCGGATGCCGGTCTTTCAAGACGGACTACGTCGCTTGCCCAAGTTGTGGCCGCACACTCTTCAACCTCCAAACGGTCACTGCCCGCATCAAGACGAGAACCGCCCATCTCAAGGGTGTGAAAATCGCCATCATGGGGTGCATCGTCAACGGCCCCGGCGAAATGGCAGATGCTGATTTTGGCTATGTGGGCGGCGCTCCGGGAAAAATCAATCTCTACGTCGGCAAGAAGGCCGTGAAGTTCAATATCCCCGAAAGCGAGGCCGTGGAACGGCTGGTGGATCTGATCCGGGAAAATGGCAAGTGGGTGGATGCGGAGCTCGTGGAGACCCCCTGAGTGAATCTCAAGCCAACGCTGTGAAAGACGCCCTGAAGTGGATTGCCTGTCTGTTTATGGGGGTCTTCTTCGTCATTCTTCCGGGTTCTTCGCAGCCCGGCAAACCCGACTCTGAAAACCCCTTGCGGCGCATTGTGATTCTGGGTGACAGCATCACCGCAGGCTACGGACTCGATCCCTCGGAGGCTTATCCGGCCCTGTTGCAGAAGAGAATCACGGAGCACAGACTCCCTTACAAGGTCATCAACGCAGGCGTCAGCGGAGACACCACTTCCGGAGGCGTGCGACGGACCGACTGGGTCCTCAAGCAGGAGGCCGACGTCCTCGTCCTTGCTCTGGGTGGAAACGATGGGCTGCGGGGCATCTCACCTGCAGTCACTCAATCGAATCTTCTGACCATCATCGAACGCGCCCGTATCAGAACCCCAGAGATCAGGGTGCTTGTCGCCGGAATGCAGATGCCACCGAGCATGGGAGAAGACTATGCCCGGTCTTATCGTGAGATATTTCCCGAAGTGGCCAAACAGGCCAGGGTTTCCCTCATCCCCTTCCTGCTGGAGGGGGTCGGCGCGCTGCCTGAGATGAATCAACCCGACCTGATCCACCCCACTGCGGAAGGACAGCGTCGCATCGCGGACACCGTCTGGAAATCGCTGGAGCCGCTCCTGGCTAGAAAGTAAGCAAGCTCATCAGCTCCAACCCGGCTGTGCTGAGCACCCATCCCTTTCCTGACTTTGTTACCCACCTTCGGCAGGGATGCTGAGACAACTCGGCCTCATTCACGTAGAGCACCTGGTTTGAAACGAGCCTCTTCATCTCGGACGCAGCTCTGGGAGTGCACTCCATCGGAACACCCATGAAATCGAGAGCGATTTCGAACCCAGCCACCCCCTCCTTGTTCGCTCTGGGGTTGGGTCTGACAAACGCAGGATTGGCTTTAATCCAGGGAAAGTCGGAATCGCGAACAAAGACACGACATACTTCGGGAGAACTCCGGATCCACTTCACAAGGTCGAATCTGGAACCAAGCCGTTGCTGCTCCATGTACAGCTTCCATGGATCCACACCCAAGAGGTTTCGCCCATTCCAATTACCGTGATCGTTCCGTTCTCCGACGCGATGTCTCGCATGCCACTGTGCGTAAGAGGGATTCAACTGGAAGTTGAACTCCAGATGCAGATGAGCCCGGTCTTTGCTGATGGAAGACCGTGTGTTCGTCGTACGTCCCAGCTTCCCGATCAGCTGACCAGCCGCGACTCTTGCCCCCACCTGCACGCCAGGTCCGATGGTAGCCAGATGCGCGTAAAGGGTTTGGATGGTAAGGCCGGAGGTCTGATGCCTAACCACGACATAAAGACCGTAGTTGGATAATCCGCTCTTGCGATTCACATAGACGACGCTGCCATCAGCCACCGCGGTGACCGGATCCGTCGGCTCGCCGCGTCGATCTGTCTGGGTAAAGAGAATATCGATTCCCTCGTGAAGCTGCCGTCCATCGGTCCGGACACAGCCAAACGTCCCGCTAGGCCAGAGCTTCCCCGCCGTGGGCGCGAAGAATCGGGACTCGCCGCCCGGTTCAAAAATGGCTCGGTTGGGAGTGGGCAGCCGGAACAGGGGTGCATTCTCGGCTGATTTCAGACTCCAGGTTGAAACGATCATCAAAACCAGCAAACACCCTGCACGGCGCCACGTCCCTCGGATCGGAAGGGGAACATCCATCCCTACATTCCGTGCCTGGTCTGTTACGTTACCAGCCTCCCTCATCAGAACTTGTCCTTCTTCTTTTTCACCTCTGCGATGTTGTTGAGTCCGACCACCATCCTCTCGATTTCCTCAGCCGTGGCGTCGGGTGTGAAACGCAGCGTGCCATTCGAAATGAGCCGGGAAATCATGGGAGCAGCGACCCAACGCCGTTCCTTGTCGAACTGGATCCCGATCACCATCCGGCGTCCCCGGTTGGCAGCCGTGTAGTTTTCCAAAAGGGTCCGGCCTCCGCTGTTGAACTGCAGTTCGATCTCCGGGAGGCCGCCATCGGTGGGAATGAGCTTGGCTTGCAACAAGTAGAACTCCCAAAGGAAGGGTTCCTTATCCACATAGAGCTTCATGGGCGCCGATCGAAGCACATAGATCTCCTCGGTTCGCTCCGTTCCGCCTCTCGGGGTTTCCAGATGTATCCGCACCGTGGCGAGTTCCTTCTTCTTTTTCTTACCCTTCGGCGCCTTTGCCGCAGCCTTGTTGGTCTCGCTCAGTGTGGCCTGAGTCTCGGCGGCGTCGGTGGATGCGGGGAAAAGCCAGAGAACGGCCCACAAACAACCGGCGGTTATCAGATTTCGAATCGCGGTGGTCAGGTCAGGAAAAATGGAGCGGCCCACATTGCCGAGCGCGGCATGATCCGCGCAGAGGGTCTGCGACTCATGATCATCCGTTCTGGAAGCGGGATTTCGATTGAACCCAAGGGATGTACTCTTCATATTCCGCGCGCTAACCAACAGAACTGGATTGGCAAAGTAAAGATTGATATGGGCAAACAGAGCAACAAGGTCGAGAAACGTCGCCGCCGCACCCGGTACAACAAGCGGAAAAAAGAGCAGGCGAAAGTGAAGAAAGTTCGTACCAAGAAGGGCTGAACGCCCCTCATTCCTCCGCCGCACCAATCCATTCTGCGGCCCCCTCTTTGCGCCATCCTGCGAACTTCGCACGGGCTATTCTCTGTACAGAAGCCCCTCAACCGACCCGGAGTTGGAACTTCGAGGGCCTTGCATCCCACGGGCTGACCTCGGCGGGCCGAGCCATGTTCGCTTGGATTCGACGCACCCATGCTGAGATTCGCGAGAGGACTGGTTCTGCGTCTTGCCTAAGACTTGTCCCTCACCGATAGTGCCCCCGTGAACGTCACGGTCACTGGCCTTACCGACGAGTTGCTTAAATCCTACGCCGCAGTAGGCGGGATCAACCACCTGGATGGCAAGAACCTGCCTTCCAAGTGTGCCGTCGTTGCGATCACGGTCGATCTGCTGCGCCTGGTCTTCCCGGGATTCTTCGACGACAAACCCATCCATTCCTCCGAGCTCAAGGTGGAAACCATTGCCCTCATGGACTCCGTCCTTGGCCGGCTCGAGGATGAGCTCTACAAGAGCCTCGACTACGCAACCCCTGAGGGGATGTCAAAGCAGGACGTCCGCCCTGCAGCACACCGCCTGGCAACCGACTTCCTCAAGAATCTGCCAGCCTTGCGTGAAATTCTTCAGACGGACGCAGACGCCGCTTTCCGGGGAGATCCAGCCGCCCTCAGCCGCGAGGAGGTCATCGTCGCCTACCCCTTCATGGAGGCCATCGCGGTCCAACGCATGGCACATCAGCTTTATCTAAAAGGCGTGCCCCTGATTCCACGTATCATGACCGAATGGGCTCACGGCAGGACCGGGATGGATATTCATCCGGGAGCACGGATCGGGTCTCATTTCTTCGTGGACCATTGCACGGGAACCGTGATCGGTGAAACCTGCGAGATTGGAAATCGAGTAAAGCTTTACCAAGGTGTTTCGCTGATTGCGCGGTCCCTGTCCGGAGGACAGGCTTTGAAAGGCAGGAAGCGACACCCGACGATTGAGGATGACGTGACCGTCTATGCGGGAGCCACGATCATGGGGGGCGACACGATCATCGGCGCGCGTTCGACGATTGGGGCGAACGTTTTCATTCTTCAAAGCATCCCACCAGATTCCCTCGTCCTGGCACCGGAAACCCAGCTCAAGGTTCTCAACAAGCTCGAGCACAAGTCCGGAACCGGCAAGATCTGACAGATCCCAGGCAGGCAACGCCGACTAACGCCGGTTTATCCGTTCCCGGGCGGCTTCCAGCGTTTTTCTTTCCTGCTCGGTGAGGCTGTGGATTCCGTGGTTGGAGATTTTTTCGAGGATGGGATCGATTTCTCGCGACATGAAATCACCCGATCGAACGGGATCGGATGATGTCGCCACGGGATGGGTGCGTTTGGAAGCGGACGGTGACTTACCTCGCGCAGGCAGCCGCAATCGGGACAGCCATGCAAACTCGGGGATGCCCCATCGCACCATTGCCATACCCGCCAGCAAGCCGCCCAGATGTGCGGTATGAGCAACTCCCGGATCCACTGGAACAAAAGTGAGGAAGGCGGAAATAAACAGACTCAGGTAGAGGAAAAACATCGTGGGAATAGGGAGAATGAAGCTCCACATGATCTCCCCACTTCGGTTCCACAAACAGAAGGCGGCGAGCAGTCCTGAGGTCCCAGCCGAAGCTCCTACGACAGCACGGCGCCAGTCCGGCATGGCCGATGCAACCAATAGATGAACCAAAGCTCCGGCAACGCCGCTGAGGAAGAAAAGGGTCAGCATTTGCCGCATGCCACGCTGGTCGGCAATCGCACGCCCAAAGATCCAAAGACACAGGAGATTCATCAGGAGATGCCAGACAGATCCATGTAGAAACTGGTAGGTCAGGATTTGCCAAACCTTCCCGCCCAGCACTCCTTCAAAATCCAGGACAAAGTGACGCTCAAGGGGGGATCGCAGATAGGCCCAGTTGATGGCCTGAAGAATGAAACATCCTCCCAAAACCATCATGAGAATGGCGATGGGAGAAAAAGTGCGCCCCCGGAAATCGGGTTCCCTCATATAAGAGCGATCTTCGAGCATGCGGATGAAAGCTAGTTTCGGTCCCCGGGTCCCGCAATCGCCAAGTTGCTGTCCTAGAACACCCGCCGACACGGTCGAGCACCATCCAAACCATCGGCTGATCTGTGGGCAGCTGAAGGCAGACGAGAAATGGACCCTCTCGACAAAGCGAAGGAACTGATCGATAACGCGACGTGACCATACAACAGCCGTTGGGATCAGCTTTTTACAATCGCTCTGCGGCTTTGGTGGCTCCTGACCTGCTGGGTCAGGCGCTGGTGGTGAATACCCCAAATGGATTCGACGGAGGTTGGATTGTTGAAACAGAGGCTTACCTCCAGGATGATCCGGCGAGTCACTCCTTCCGCGGACGCACCGAAAGATGTCGGAGCATGTTTGGTCCGCCTGGCACCGCATACGTGTATCTCATCTACGGCATCCATCACTGCGTGAATGCTGTATGCCAGGCCGTGGGCATTGGCGAAGCGGTGCTTATCCGGGCTCTGGAAGCCTTTCAGGATTCAGATAAACGGAACCTGATCGGCCCTGGCCGCATTTGTTCTTCGCTGAAAATCGATCGAACGATGGACGGTCTCGATCTTTGCAACGGCCAGTCGGCCATTCAGATCCTCTCAAACCCTGCGCTGGAAAACTTTCTCAAACGCTGGGGAGCCATCCAGAGGAGCCCCCGAATCGGGATCTCCAAAGCCAGGGAAAAACCCCTGCGCTTCAGCTTCAAGGCGCAAGGACCGCGCGATAAAAACGCTTGGTGAACTGCCTCGTGCTCAGGATCAGTATGTGAGGCGAGCCTGTTCCAGCGATCCTGCCACCAACATTCTCCCAGGGTCCGTTCGGCAAATCCCGCCCCTGAATCTGGTAGCTCAGGCCAGCCTTCGTGTCGAACTCCAGTTCGATCGCCGTAAAAGCCCTGATCTTCGAGCCAGGCAGGCTGCTCGCCGACAAAGGATCAGACGAGTTCTCAATCTCGATCCGGTCTGTGAACCCATCCCCATCCGTGTCGCGCTTTGTCGGATCCGTGCGGAAGGAGAATACCTCGTCGCCATCATTGAGACCGTCGCCATCTGAATCCACAACCAACGGATTCGACCGCAGAACCCGCACCTCATCAAAGTCGTTGAGTGAATCGCCATCTGTATCAATGCGCGTAGGATCCGTGCGGAAGAACCTGACCTCGTCACCGTTCTTGAGACCGTCGCCATCTGAATCTGGATTGGAAGGGCTGGTGGCATAAGTGTTCTCGCGTTCAAGGATGTAGCCGCTGCTTAAGGCGCCCAGCTGTGCGTCGTACCATGAGCCACCCGGAGCTCGGACTTGCAGGTAGTCCTCATTGAACAGGTTGTCAGGTTGTCCAAACGCCCACCGCCTGAAGTTGAAAGGTTCGCCCGTGATACATCGCCAGGTGCCCTCGACCTCGGCGTCGCTTGCTCCCAGCCAGAATGGACCGTTCAACAAGGCGTTCCCGAGCATCCCAACAGCCCGCTGCCATTCCGCTTCGGAAGTAAAGACGGCCAAATGCCCTCCGCGCCCCTCGGCATCAGCCTTGGCATCGTTCCAATTCAAATTTACCGACACGATTTCGAAAGGTTGATACCACCTCGTCTCCTCGCTGTCCGCCAAGCCATCATCGTCGGTGTCTGGATCCAGGGGATCTGTCCAACTCCCCCGCTCAAGGATGTAACCATCACGGGCGAGAACACCGCCGGCATCGGTTGCGTCGTTCCAAAAAGCCTGTTGATTGTCGAGAGCAGCGGTCTCCCTTCCCCAAATCATGAGGTAGTGCTCGGGCTGGCCCTGGCCCGTGCCCAGTGAATCGTTCCCCGGCTCGTTCACGCGCCAGTTTGTAAAACTCCAGGGCTCGCCTGTCACCCATCGCCAGTTCCCTTCAGAGCCCTCATCGGTCCCCCCCCAGCCATAGATTCTTGCCGTGCAAGGAGGCGCCGAGCGCCGCCTTCAAGTCAGCCCACTCCTGCGCACTGACAATCGTTGCGAGATTCCCACCCCGCGCCTGGGCGTTGGTCCTCGCCTGTTGCCACGTAAAAATGCCCGGAACAATCTCGTAACGCCCCACACCCCGTTCCCAAGCATCTGATAAACCATCCCGGTCCGTGTCCTGAGCCCCGGCCCCTGGGGCGACAGCCCACAATACGATGGCCGAAACGAGGAGGGCGAAGGACCGACCAACCGAACTCGCAAATCCGGTGAAGAAGTCTGTGTGTGGTTTCATAGATGCAGCGTTTAGTTCTGACGACGGCCTTTGTGAAGGAGGAGCCCCACGAAAGCACATGCAGCAAGGCCAAAGGCGGAGGGCTCAGGCACGATGTACAGACCGAATCCCTCCGGGAAGAACGCAAGGTTGGGCGGGATATACGGCCGGTTCTCAGCATCAATATTCCCAAGCGTCAGCCGCGTGAGTGAGGAGGATCCCCTGACCGCATTTGGGTTCGCCAACACATCCTCCCACGACTCAATGACGATCGCATCGAGCGAAAACTTGCCCCAAACCCGAAGCTGAAAGGTGTATATCTGCCCCCCAACGTGCCCGGAATTCGGAGCTGGCTATTGCCACGAATGACGGCGAGGTCATCGCGAAAGACCGTCCTGGTCCCTGCAACCGGCGCAAGACCTGCCTCAGTCGCGCCTGCGGGGCCCATCCAGAGTTCTGCGACATAGCTGCTTCCCACCACCGGAGCGCGTCGCGCGTAGAGAGCCAGGTTATTGCCCCTCACGGAGTATGTCGGATCAGAGGGATCAAGCCCATAGATCGTAATTCCGCGACCCGCGGATTTCACTGTCTGGTAAACCAATCCTCCGTCGATTCCCTGCGCAAGCGTGCTGGCAGG
>VHDG01000068.1 GCA_016871475.1 Verrucomicrobiota bacterium | reverse complement strand
AAAGCGGCGGGCATTACACTTGGTGGAGTCCCATGGCGGGCGCACGCGCCAGAAACGTTGGGTGGCGTATCGATTACTTCCTGATCACTGCACCCCTGCGTCCACGCTTGAAGTCGGCCTTCATCCGGTCGGAGGTGATGGGGTCCGACCACTGTCCGGTCGGGATTGAACTATGACAACAGGTTGAGCTCTGGAGCAGGCCGATGACCCAGCGGATTAACCGTCCAGTTGGATTCCTCAAGCAACGAGCGCCAGGTGTTCGATAGGGTCAGGGTGGCGACGACATCGAGTTGTTCGCAGACGGGAGCGAACCGGATCAGATAAGAGTTCGAGAGTTTGAAAAGAGATCCCGCGGGATGGAGGCGGTGTTTCTGGAGGTGAACAAACGCACCGGCAAGCTGGATGAGCGCCTTGTAGAACAGATCCAATGGCTGACCTCGACTCTCCAACCACAGATCCTCCAGGACATCATGGGCTTCGTAGTAAAGCGCCTGGTTGAAGCACGAGAAGAATCCGAGGTAGCGGGGATCGTGAAGCCCACCTCGGAGAGGCGCCACGATTGTTTGAATCCTTGCCGACTTCTTGCTCAAAACGCGGTCCTTCAGTTCCGGAAACGGCTCGTGACTTTCTTGAAAGCAGTCACCAGTCCACCGAGCAAACCCTTGCCGGCTCCTGCGCCGTCAAAGTCATAGGCATTACAGCGATTGTGACACGAGGGACAGATGAGGTGCTTGGTCGCTCCCACAAGCCCAACGACCCGGACGCAGGCGGCACAGAAAAACTTTGAACAGGTCGGGCAACTCACCGCCGCCACCAATGCCGGGTGGTTGTAACAGCAGGCCGCACCATTCTCCATATGCGTCGGATGTGCAGCGGCACCTCGGGTCGACGCGCTGATCGGATTGGTCGTTCGAGTCTATTACCAGTGCAATGGAACCAACCTGCAGCACTTGGCCGTTCCGAAGTTGTGCTTTTTGGATCGGCTCTCCATCGATGAAGGTTCCGTTGGTAGATCCCAGGTCGGTGACAGTCAGGATGAGAGCGTCGGCATAGATCTCGCAGTGGTGTTCAGAAACGGAGGCATGCTCCAGAGATAGGTCGTTGTGTCGAGAACGGCCAATCCGATAGGTCGAGTTCAACGGAAGTTCAAATTCCTGGTTCTCCCCATTCCCCTGCATGATCAGCTTTGGCATAAACTTGGGGCCTGATTAGGACATGGGCAATAGAACCCAATCACAAACCTCTGTCCAGACGTTACTTCTGTTTTTCACTCGGATTCACCGGGTTGCGGCCCGTGCTCAAAGTGACCCGTTAGCAGCTCACAACAACCACAACTACTGACGATCACAGACACCAAAAGTGACAAAAAATGTTTCCGCCTTGATCATCAATGAAGCCAGAAATCCTCGCGAATCCAGACAAGCGCCAGCGGCTCGCCATGGAGTTCTCGAGTCCATGGTGCAGGTCCGGGTGCTACTTCGGCATCAGAAAATGGCTCCCGCCCAGACTGAGCTGTCGGCGTAGGCCTTGGTCATCCAAAGTCACCGTAGTTCCATCCACGAGCGAGGCGTTGCCCACCCTGACATGATTGGTCTTTGACCATCCGGCCAGTGGACAGGAACTGAACCCTTCGAACCATCCGTAGGTACGGGCTGGTGTTTGAGTTCGCGCACAGATGGTGTCCTCGCCCCCCTCAATGTCCATATCGGTCAGGAGAAGCGCCTGCCCGCCCACGAAATCCCGAGCTGTTTCCATCTGCATGACTACGCGGGTATCCAGGCCTATTCCGTAGCCTACGTTCTTTTCCTTCAGCATAGCCCAGGCTTGGACGGGCGGTCGGTGTCGTATCAATCCAGGGCACGAAACCACTTTGGGGGATGAGATGTAACCGGTCAGGGTCAGAAAATGCCTGGCGACGTCTGGTAAACCCTCGCTGCCTCCGTCCTTCGTTGCAATGACCCAAGGGAAACGGTCCTCACTATCGTGCAGATACATTTGCATGCCGGTTGCCATCTCTTTCAGGTTGTTGATACACGCTGTCCTTCGAGACTTCTGAGATGCTTTCTGAAAAATCGGAGCGATCGCACAACTCACTCCGAGCAGACAGACCAAAACGAGGATCAAGTCCCTCCGTGTAAATCCCTCTCTCGTGCTGCGAAGCGGAATTCTCATGCCTTTGTTCCTTTAATGAAGGAGTCGGATTACAGCCTCGGCTTATGGAAATCCTAGAGCCAAAAATATAGACAAGCCCATGGAGGGTTCGTGTCACTACCGATCCCGGAAGCTCCGACGTGATGCCTGAGCATTCTCCAGCCCGCATCCACCTCAAGGTGCGAGGTGCGGGTGTGCCAGATTGTGTAGCCGATGGGTGTCCGACGGTGCCGCCCAAGAGACTGTCGGCTGGGTCAGCATCCGGAGAGTATGACGGGCTGAACACGAAATGATGTGCGCCATGTCTTCTCCTGAGAGGCCGCATGAAGCGCTCAGTTCCTGCAGCACTGCATCGATTCGGGACGCCAGGCTGCCGATCTGGATCGCTGGGTCCAGGGCTGCCTGGGCCAGGATCATGGACAGATCGGTCCAGCTCAGAAGCTCCTCTTCGTGGGAGAATCTCGAAGCTGTGACCAGGTACGATGGGATTGTTACCAGGCCCGCTTCCAACAGGGGAGGCAGACGTTTGCTCCGCAGCAGCCAGGCACCGATTTCAGCAGGAGTGACTCCGAAGGCCTTCTCAAGCGCAAATTCGTCAGGCAGATCGAAAGCCGAGTTGTTCGAGCATGAATGGGTGGAGCGAAGAACTCTCTTCATCAGAAGCCGTGTGTGATTGCGAAGCAGTCCGCATACGTAACCCAGCTCGGGATCAAACGAGCCCTGGACGGCGATCAGTTCCCGCGCAACGGAAGCACTCAGCAGCACGAGGACCTCCGTGGACGTGGTGTTGGAAGCAGGTTCAAGATCCCGGGCGCAGGAATCGATGGCGAGCGCCAGGCTCAGTTTCCAGGAGTTGTGGATTCCCAGGTCGAGAATCACGGCTTCAAGATCTGCGGGCTGTGGCTTCTGCAGCTGCCTTGCATCTCGCTCCGCGGTGGCCCGAAGTTCGGACGCGATGTCCGGATGCGAACCAAGGAATTCCTCCAGGCGATCCAGCCGGACCGATTCCCCTGGGAAACGGAATGCAAGGCAATCGGTTCCGCTCAGGTGTTTCTTCTTCGCTGAATGGCCGGAGGCCGCGCAATCGTGAAATGCCGGGTGGGTAAGAGCGGGACCGTTAGCTTGAGTGTGCATGTGTTCTGTCCTGAACACCAAAGCTGTCTGTCATCGATTGGAGGCCGGACAGTGCGAGGCTCGATGACGCTCAACTTCAGTTTCCATGCTCATGGATCGAATCGCGGGATAGGCCACTCAACTCATCGTCTCCAACTGCCTGTGTCGCTTTCCGAGCATTAGTGGGCTGGTGCCGCCCTCCCAGGCAATTTGCTTCGCGGCACCGGTCCGTCATCAATATCGACGCGGCGCGGGATCGCTTGAGGTTCCGAACCGGTATTGTCGCAGGCCCCAGGCCGGCTTCAAACAAACTGCGGCAGCGGGATTGCTTTCGCTGAGTCTGAGTTGATCCCCACCGCCTCCTGAATGGTCTTGAGTCCGTGAGCCCGCAGCTTGTCCTGAAGGCCTGAGACGATGGACCGGGATAGTCCGGGCCCTTCGTAAACCAGCCCCGAATAAATCTGTATCAGGCTCGCTCCAGCAGTGATCTTTTCCCATGCATCTTCCGCGCTGAAGATTCCACCTACGCCAATAATGGGCAGTCGACCTTGGGTTTGTCGCCAGAGGTGCCGGATGACTTCGGTGCTTCTGCTTCGAAGGGGAAGTCCGCTCAACCCGCCGGTTTCGTCATAGATGCGCTGCAGGTCCGGATCTGGTGTGGCGGGTCGGTTAAGGGTCGTGTTGGTGGCGACAAGACCGGACAGGGAACACGGAGAGGTTAGCTCCACGATATCGTCCAATGCCTCCAAGGAGAGATCAGGCGCCACTTTCACCAGGATGGGCCTGGGTTTTGTGGCGTTCTGTGTTTTCGCTGCAAGATCGGCATTGATTTTCTGTAGATGGAGGAGGATGTCCTGCAGCGCGGACTTGTCCTGAAGCTGGCGAAGATTCGGAGTATTGGGGGAGCTGACGTTGACAACGAAGAAGTCCGCCAGGTGCCAGAGCTCACCAAAACTCGTTCCGTAGTCTTCAGCGGCTTCCTCCAGGGGAGTGATCTTGGACTTGCCGAGGTTGATCCCAACCGGGTGCCGCGGCCACAGACCCTTTTGCCGCCAATCGATCAGCGTGCGAGCAAGCTCCATACATCCCGGGTTGTTGAACCCCATCCGATTGATGAGGGCTTGGTCCGGAATAGCCCTGAACATTCGGGGGCCAGGGTTCCCGGGCTGGAGATGCCGCGTGACTCCACCCAGTTCGCTGAAACCGAATCCCAACGAAGGCCAGATGGGAGCTGCAGCTGCACGTTTGTCCATGCCAGCCGCGACTCCCACCGGGTTCGGAAATTGAAGCCCCCATAAACTGACTGGAAGCGATGGCGATTCGAAAAAGTCAGCCACCATTTCGCGCAACACTTCGTGACGGCTGATCCAGCCGAGTCCGTTCAACGTGTGGTCATGAATCTCTTCCGAGTCCCAGGAGAAAAGCCCGGGGCGGACGATGTTCCGATAGAGCCAGCCCATGCGCGAAGGGTGAGCAAGCGTCCACCCTTCAGCAAATCAAAAGAAAAGCTTTCCTCGGCGCCTAGTCTTGCGAGGGAACCAGTTTCTCGTGGGCTTCGTCCCAATCCACCTTGCGCATGCGCCGACTCGCAGCGATCTCGTCGAGGAAAGCGGCCACCATGCGTTGAAGATCACGTTTTTGTTGCTCCAGCCACCAAGCCAGGATGGGCAGAGACAACAGAATCAGCCACATCCAGGGGTTGTCGTCCTGAAGAAACCCGATGACCAGCATTTCGACACCCAGCAATACACCCAGCAGGAGTTTGGCTGGCAGGGACATGGCCGTGCGGAGTCGGCAACGAACCAATCCTGCATGGACCCCTTCGCCAACGGTCGTGATATGGCACTGGCTCCAGCGGTTACCATAAATCTCCACATCATGATCACTCCAACCCACGTCTGCCTTGCTCTGCCACCCCTGCTGATCCAGGGCCTTGAGCATGAGGCTCACGAATTCTTTGCGATCCATGGCATCGTCAGAGAGGTAGCAAGTCTCCTCCGGGTTGCCCGTTCGGGGGAATCGTTCAAGGGCCTCATGGCGGGCCCAGTTTTCTGGTGGGGAGTTGGGAACTCCGATGCGCCCCCGGTATCTGGCGAAGCTGCGGACGATGGGCTGGAGAAAAAAGAGCGCGCCTACCAGAGGGCGGGACCAGGCGCGGGCACGGTCCGGGGGAAACTCCGCTTGTGCAGCAGCCATGACGCACACCCCCACCGTGAGCGCGAGTGCGGCAAAACCCAGAGGGAGCAACGAGGAGAAGGCTGCGGAGAGAACAAACAGGGGGAGGGTTACCAGGCAGTGGAATTCGAGGCTGATGAAGAATCCGAGAAGTGAAGCCGGTTGCGCTTCGTAGAGGGTCTGGAAGTGTGCCCCCCCAAACGGTCCCCGATAGATCATGGCTCCACGAAGCAGAACTCCGAGTTTGGCAGGGCCGTAGATGCGTCCCCGCCAGATGCTGGCTCCGAGGGCATTGAAATTCTCCGGGTGCTTTCGTTCCAACAAAGCTTCCGCCTCCCCATATCCTTGCTGTTGGCGCAGGTAGGCCTGGACGGTGGATCGTCGATAGTGCCAGACAAACCCAGCCGGACTGAACCCGATGGAGAAACCTCGTTGCTGCAATCTCCAGCAGACGTCCACATCATCGCCCGCCGCACGAAATACAGGGTCGAAACCGCCGATCTCCTCCAACGCCCATTTGTAGAAAGCCATGTTGCACCCGGGAATGTGCTCGGCAAGCGTGTCATCGAGCATGACATGAGCCGGTCCGCCCGGAGAGGCCATCACGGCCGCGGCCACCGGGGAGTCATCCTGAGGCAAAAGGTTATGTCCTCCCATGCCGACAAAACCCCTGGCGAGCAGATCTCCCACCAGGTAATGCAGCCAATCCTCATCCGCCCGACAGTCGGCATCCGTGAACGCCACGATTTCACCGGTCGAGAGGCGGATGCCTGTGTTTCTCGCGAACGACAGCCCCTGGTTCATGTGACGTTCGTAGCGAACCCCCTTATAGAGCTGCGCGATGAGCGGGGTGCTGTCCGTGGATCCATCATCCACCAGGATCACCTCGTAGTGCGGATACCGAAGCGCAACCAGCGAGTCGAGGCAGGTCTTCAAAGTTCGGGCACCGTTATAGCAAGCGACCACGACCGAGACCGAAGGATAGGTAGGCAGGGGAAACCATGGGGCTTGAGCGAAGGCCTTCTGCACAGCGTGAAATGACGGCTTGGGTTCGCGGGCCCTGGTCGTCAGCCCCATGTGCCAGTCGTCCACCTCTCGTCCGTCCTTGAACCACTCATCCGTGAAACTGAACACCACGGTTCCCGCGAGCCCCGCCCGGAAGGCGGATTCGATCTGCCACGAGAGAATCTCGCATTTGCGTTCCTCGCCCTCTCTTGTGGAATCAATGCCGAATTCACCCAGGATGATCGGTTTGACATCGGCGATCATCTGAAGCCGGGCCAGATAGTTTTCGAAAGGCTCTCGGTTGTGGAGATAGACGTTCCAGCAATGAAAGTCGAGGGAGCGTGGCCGAAGAAACTCGGTGGGAGGAAAGTTGGCGAAGGTGCAAAGGCAATCGGGATCCGCGAGCTTGGCCTCCAAGGCCAGATCATCGATGAAATCTTCAACCCGTCTTGCGCCACACCAGCGCACAATGTCCGCCGGGATCTCATTCACCAGACTGAATGCGAACACCGCCGGGTGACCCGCACATGCGCGAATCGCATCCCGAATCGCGGCCCGTGCATCTTCCTGAGGCTTGGGATGGTCAAGGAAGCAAATATGTTTGCTCCAGGGGATATCCACGAGGAGCTTGAGCTGCAACTCCTCCGCCAGATCCAGCAGCCATCGCGGGGGAACATTGTAAACACGCAGGAGGTTGCAGCCCAATGTCCGCGCGAGCAGGAAATCTCTTCTCGTCTCAGGGGGTTCCGGAAATACCTCGCCCGCACGATTCGGTTTGAACGGTCCGTAGGTGGTGCCCTTGGGATGGAACTTCACTGAGCCCAGCCTGAAAAACTTTCCGTCCACCCGCACCCGATGGCTTTTGGTCGCGCTGTCCGGCATGGGCTTATTTTGACTCGGCTGTGAGATGCATCGCGATGCCTCAGGCAAATACCACAAGGCAAAGCACAAAGAAAAGAGTTAGTCCACGTAGAGGTGGGACTTCAGCTCCAACACCACCAGGTTCATGATGGCGTACCTTCTCCCCGGATCCCTTTCCAGGCACTTGAGCACCAGCCTGGACAACCCTGCCGGGATGCCCGGATTGATGTCGATCGGAGCGTCGGGCGGACCGTTCAGCTGCAGCCGCAGGATTTCATCAGGCGTCTCCCCGGGAAATGGCTTACGGCCTGTAAGAATCTCATACGCAGATACGCCGAACGCGAACATGTCGCTGCGATGATCCACTCCCTCCCGGGTGAGCTGCTCAGGAGCCATGTAGGCTGGGGTGCCGGGATTCTTTGAAAGCTTCAACGGCTTCTCAGGCAGGGGCTGCGCGAGATCGAAATCCACCAGCCTCACCTTGCCGTTCCGTGTCACAAGGACGTTCTCCGGTTTGAAGTCGAGATGCATGAATCCGCTTTCGTGGACGTGCTCCAAACCGGTCGCCATGTCGATCAGGATGTCCGCCACGTTCTCGGAAAGAATTTCATCCCCGTTGAAGAGCAGCTGCTTGAGGTTCGCCCCCTCCACGTAATCCATATGGCAGTAATGAAGGCCCTCGATCTTGCCATGAGCGTGGTAGCCGATGATGTGATGGTGGTCCTGAATCTGGGAGAGAATCTCGCATCCGCGCACAAAACGGCTCCGGGATGCGAAGTCCAGGAAGGAAGTGGGGCGCAACAGGCGCAACGCGCAGGGGTGGCGAAGCGAGTCCGTCGCAAGCCATATATCCGCCATGCCGCCGCTGTTGACCAGCTCCTGAAGGTAAAAATCGCCAAATGGGCCCGGCTTTCGGCAGGGCTCAAGCTTGTCGGAATTGGAATCCGATGGCGGCATAAGTTGCTGCGATATGACTGAGGCGCGGGGCAGGATTCAGGAAGCCCTCGGCGTCGTGACGCGCAAGTTGCTTAACACTTCCAGCTCTGCGGGGCAAAGGGAATCCAATGGCTTGCCCCAGACAAACCCGTCGCGCTAGCGTCCATCGCGTGCGGACGGCTCGTGCCTTCATTCTCTATATCGCCGTGGTTTTCCTGGGAGCTGCCTTGATCGCCCCCTGGATCCATTCGGCTGGACAGGCCATCGCTGAAGCGTTCCCAGCCTCAGCGAACACCTTCAATCAGCCTTTCCACAGATACGTCAATCGTTCCTTGCTGGTACTGGCCATCATCGGGATCTGGCCGCTTTCAAAGTTTCTCAACGTGCAGGGCCGAGCGCACCTGGGTTTTCCATCGAGAGCTTCGTGGCATCGCGAGCTGGCGACCGGTTTCCTGGCGGGATTTGTTTCACTGGCGGCGGCTGCAGGAATGGCCATGGCAGCGGGCGCGCGGATTCTCCATCCCGATCTGACCCTTGAACGTTTCTTGTCCGCCGCTGCCAGCGCTATCGCCACCGCTGCGATCGTTGCCCTTGTTGAGGAGTTGCTCTTTCGTGGCGTCATCTTCGGGCAGCTTCTCCGCGCCACAAGTTGTCTGACGGCTTTGATCTTCAGCTCAGCGGTATACGCCATCGTTCACTTTTTCCAACGGCCTCCATCTCCTTCAGAGATCACACCCTGGACCGGGATTTGGACGCTCGGCCAGATGCTGGGACTCTTTACTCCCCGGTTTCCTCAACCTGTTCGTGGCAGGGTGGGCTCTTGCCGAGCTGTTTCGTCGCACGGGGGCGGTGTATGCCTCGATCGGACTCCATGCAGGGTGGATCTTCTGGCTGAAGCTATGGATCGCCGCCACCGCGGTCGGCCCCCAAGCCTCTGCTTGGGTATGGGGCTCATCGCGTCTGGTGGATGGATGGACCACGTTGCCGCTGCTTCTCGCCTGTGTCGTCTGGGCGCGGCGCCAGGGATCTCCATCATGATCGTGCTCCCCCCAGTGGTCAGAAGTTTTCGGGAGGCTGTGCTGGGATGGGTTTACCCTGAGGTTTGTTTTCTTTGCGGGATCGGAGATGCCAACCGTGAACACGGATATGTCTGCCAGGATTGCCAGGCGGGCATCCGGCGCATCCTCCCTCCCTTTTGCAACCGCTGCGGGCTGCCCTTTGCGGGCGAATCCTCGGTCGGGTTTGAGTGCAGCAATTGTGACGGGATCGAACTCGCCTTTCATCACGCCCGATCCGCCCTGCACGCCAGCGGTGTGGGATTGGATCTGGTGCATCACTACAAATATCACGGGGCCTTGTGGTTTGATCCGCTCTTGAAACGCCTGATGTCGGAGTCCGAGTCGCTGGATGCTTTTCGTTCAGGGTTCCACGCCATCGTTCCGGTGCCCTTGCATCCCACCAAACAGGCTGAGCGCGAATACAACCAGGCGGAACGTCTCGGAAGACTCCTGGCTTCCGTCCTGGACCTCCCGTTGGTAACCGAATGGATAGGCCGACGAACTCCCACATCAACCCAAACCCGCCTCACCCGACGTCAAAGATCCGCCAACGTAAGGCGCGCGTTTGAACTTCGAGCTGCAATTCCCGGTTCGGTCCGGAAAGTGATACTGGTGGATGATGTGTTGACGACGGGTGCCACAACCGATGCCTGTGCAAGAGTGTTGAAACAGGGCGGTGTCGAGGAGGTTTGGGTCTGGACCCTGGCGCGGGGTGTATAGAGGGGTCCCTGACTCCTGAGGGCAATCGTGGCAATCCCAGGGAGATAACCCGGCACCAGCGGGCGTCATGGCCGGGCTGGAAGTAGGAGGGATGTGCCCAATCGCTTGGGAAACCCGGCCGTCGCCTTGAAGAACCTGATCCGACAGACCGAAAGCAATGGCCCGGCATTCCAATGAGTCGCGGATTTGAGGGAGTGGATCCCAGCCAAATCAGCTGATCTGACTACTTCACGCGATTGCAGCCTTCCAAACCCTCAGCAGGGTCTCAGGCAGCTCAAGCAGATCAGGAAGGTATGCCCCAGAACATCGAGAGTCTTCGTGCCGCCCCAATGGCTCCCCCGGCCATCGCCGTGGGAGCCGGAGTACTGCTCGCCGACAATCTTCCGCTCCCGTTCTGGCTTTGGACCCTCATCGCCCTGATGGCTCTTGCGGGATCCCTGTCCGCCTCCGCCCGAACGAGCTGGCTCTGCCTCCTGCTCGCACTTCTCTCGACCGCAGCGGCAAAGCAAATGCTCGATACCACCCCATGGTCG
>VHDG01000067.1 GCA_016871475.1 Verrucomicrobiota bacterium | reverse complement strand
GGCCTCAGGCACGGAGTTGATGCCGAGAAAAAGAAGATCATTCTTGAGCGTGACATCGGTTTCGCCCGTGTAACCGGAAATGAAGACCGGGATCGCCTTGGGAAAACCATCCATGAGTCCACGATCAAGCGAGATTGTATTCTCGGCACTCTGGGCAAGAACAGCGCACGCCAACAGCGAAGCGGTTGAGAAATATTTCGAGAAAGAGGTCATGAAATCACCCGGATGAACGTTTGGCTTTGAGGTTGAAAAGAATGGTCACCGTGCGTTGCGCATCGGTGGATGTCTCTGGAAAGGGGGGAAGACGGCGGACCTGCGCCAGGGCGCTTTCCACAGATTTGTCGAGAGCGGCATTTCCACTCCGCTTGGAGATCCTTGCGTTCAGAATCTCGCCAGACCGCAGGATGGTCACGCTGACCTCGGCGGTCTGGTCCTGATCTCCCAGCGAGGGTGAAAGTCGCCATGCGCTATCGTAGTGTTTGCGCACCACGGCGAGGTAGTTCGCATAAGCAGCGCCACCAGGTCCACCCACCTCGATCTTGACGCCTTTGTCCGAAGCAAATCCGGTTCCCAAAAGAGCGGAGCTGTTCTTGGCGGATGCAGCCAGCCCATCACGCCTCGCCTGAACCTCCCGGTTCCACTTTTCAAGCGCCTCACGCTCCGCTTTCTCCTGAGCTCGCCGGTCGGCAGCTTCTTTCTCCTTGCGTTTCCTCTCCTGGGTGTCCGCCGGGTTGCGCACGACGACCTTGTTGAGATCGAGGGCGATCTCCGGCTTCTTGGGGGCTGGTTTCGGAGGTTCAGGAGCCGGCCTGGGCTCGGGCACAGGCTTCGGTTTATCCGCAGGCTTCACCGGTTTGGTGTCGGGCTTCTTCACCGGTGGTTTGACCACGGGTTTGACGGGCTCGGGCTCAGGAGGCTTGGGTTGAGGCGCGGGAGGTCGCGGTTCCGGCTTGGGTGGGTCAGGAAGCGGGGCTGGAGGATCGGGAACTGGAGGGGGTGGCTCAGGAGTTGGTCCTCCCGCCGGGGCAGGAGCCTCGTCGGTGACAGGCAGATTCGGATTCCCACCTCCTCCGGCAAGCAATTCATCAATCACAACAGACGGGATCACGCGAATGTTGGGAACCTCCACGTCAGGCTTCCGGCTCTCAAAGAACGCAGCACCGAACAAGAACACCACAAAAAGAATCGCATGACCTCCCATCGAGGCCACCAAATAGCGTTGTTGTGAGCGATCCATGCAGGGCTATGCGCTTACCTGGAACTCGGTGAGAACCGAAAGGAATAGTCCTTGATCCCACGCTGTTCCAGTCGATCCATCAGAGCCATCGGATGTTCCCAGGCAGTCTTCTTGTCGCACCGGATGTAAACCACCAGTTTCGGGTTTCGCCGCTTCGCTTCCGTCAATGCCGCTTCGATCTCGCTGAGACTCATCGGCCGGGAGCCCATGACGTACTTGCCCTGATTGCTCACATCGATGGTCTTGATGTCGGTCTTTTGGAGCTCTCGGTCCTTCACCCCGCCCTCGGGAAGACTGAGGTCGAGTCCCTGCTCCAGCAGGGGTGTGGTGATGACAAAGATGATGAGCAGCACAAACGCGAGATCCAGCAAGGGAGTGATGTTGATGTCATTCAACGTCACCAACGAATTCTTCTGGGAGAAACGTCGCATGGTCTAGTTCTCGGCAAGGTATTCGTTCTCGATCTTGCTGATGAGCTCCTGGGCGAAGTTGTCGAGTTGAACCGTGGCGACGCGCAGGTTGTGAACGAGCCAGTTGTAACCGAACATGGATGGAATGGCGACGAGCAGTCCGGCCACCGTGGTCACCAGGGCTGCAGCGACACCGGGAGCCATGGTTGCCAGGTCGGCCTTGCCCAGCATGGCGACGTAACTGAATGCGCTCATGACCCCCCAAACGGTGCCGAGAAGCCCCAGGAAAGGTGCACCGCTGACAGCGATCGCCAGGAGAATGAGCCCGGACTCGAGCCGAAGGGATTCACGAGCGACCGCGGACTCAAGAGTTCGTTTGACGTGCTCGATGGTCTTGATCGAAGCATGAGCTCGACGCTCGCCGCCCGTACCTTTGCGCAGGCCGGTATCAAGCTCCCCGCACCCTTCCCGATACACCATGAACAATGGGCAGTCGTCGACCCGCACCTGGCGATCGAAGACATCCATCACTCGCGTCTGAGTCCTGAATTCGGCTTCAAAAAACTGATTGAGCCGCCTGGCGCGCCTCATCTGCATGGCTTTGTGCGCCATGGTTGACCAGGCAAAGATGGAAAAGAAAACCAGCAGAACAATGATGGCCTTACCTTCCAATGTGGCTTTGTCCCACACATAGGAAAGGTCGTTGATTGCTAAAAAAAGAGATGTGACGTGCATGCACAAGGGCTGTTCATCCGGCCCGGTGAGTGTGTAGCGGGCGACATCGGCCGGGTCAAAAAGAATCCCGATGTGGGACGCACCCCAAGTCAGGGTTCTTCACGGCAGTTGAGAAAAAATCGGTAGCTGAACCAGCGGCTGCAAAGCAAAACCCGTCCATGGGTGATGAATGAAGAACTCACTTAGGTAGGTCTGAAATACAAAGAGCCCCCAGCAACCGAACACAAAGACCGGAGCAGCCAACCGGATCATCCGGGATCCAGCCCAGGCGGCCGCACGGAGCCATGGAGGACGCAGTCGCGGAGGCACCACCCGCACCAGATCCAGCCGATGCAATGCCCTCCACTCGGCTTCCGAAAGGTCAGACTCCCCGATCGCACCGGACTGGAGGGCATCCAGGAGGGATCTGGCATAGGCCTTTGCAGAAGCCAGCCTGAGCAGAAAGAACACCACAACGAACGCCCCGCCAGCCATCCACCAATACCGACCCAGAAAATCGGCCGCTTGTTGGGGCGTGTAGGCATCCATGGCCCGATTGATCTGGGGCAGAAACCCGGGAATGATCTTGAGCACGGTCAATGGAACAGAAAGCAGCGCGTAAGAGGCCGCGATAAGTCCGTGACACAGCCAATCCCGCCGGACCAGCTTCCAGACGAGCCGGAAATCATAAAAACGACGCCAATCGCAGCTCATCGTCTGACGCGCCATGCACATCGGCAGGAGAAACATGGCGGCGATAAAGCCAAAGATCCCGATCCAGCTAGCCGCAGGGCCCACCGCGGCATGTTCATAGCCCTTGTTGAAAGAGTTGTTCCACCCATCGTACCAGGCGAATTGCATGAGCACCGTCCATGGCAGGGTGAGCACACACGCATTGAACAACGTTTGGAATCCTTCGCGAAAGCATCCCACGACGGACTTCCCGATCACCCTGAACTTCCGCCCCCATGCCCCGGGCCCCTCAACCTGGGATGACGCCTGCACCAGCAATGGGGTCCGTCCCATCCGTCGATTTGCCTTCTCCCAAACTCGCAGTCCCGAAGTCCGGGCGCGGCGTTGAGCCCAACCCAGAACAGCCAGTGCCCCCAACACGGACTGCACCAGGACCATCGCTCCCAGGAGCTTGATCATCCGAAGTCCCCACCGAACGAGAAAACCGCGTCGCGGCCCTGCGGTCTGCACCTCGAGGCCGACGGGCGGAGTCGATTCTGCCCCAAAAATTGCCTCCGGGATCGCGGGGTCCGTAGGATTCATGCGATCGCCTCCTCCAGGACGGAGCCATCCGAAAACGGCGTCTTGAACCCCATCAAGGTTCCGATGGTGGGCGCCACGGCAATCTGCTCCACATCCTTGTCCACGATCTTGTTCCTCTCGATACCCGGACCAAAAAAGAGCCCGAAAATTTCCCTGGCCGACCGGGAATTGAAGTGGTGCTGGAAGGGAACTGGAGCAAAGGGGTTCGCATCCCGTCCACAGTCAGGAACAATCGCAAACACCGTATTGTCCCGATAGGCCGGGTCCGCCTCCACTGCGGTCACCAGGTGCTTGATCCCCTCGTCGATGATCTGAATGCCTCTCGTATAGTGGGAAGCATTGCCCCAATGCACGTAGTCGGGGTCATTGTAGTTGATCATCATCAGTTTCGGCCGGAGCGACTTCATCGCCCGCAAAGCCAGCTCGGTGAGCAGGCGGTCCCCCCGTGGGTTCACCATCCCCGAGTCCCCATAATGTTCCCTCCAGTTTTCCCAGAAGGTCTCGATCACCGGATCCTGCCGATCCTTTCCGTGGGTCCGATAATCCAGGCTTTCCATCTCTGAAAGTCGCTTCCGGCTTTTCGCCAGGTCCTTGTCTGGAATCGCACCAGCCTCCAGCTGTCGCCGAAGCAGAAAGGTCTTGAATCGATGCAAGCTGAGCGTGACGGATCTGAAGTCCACTCCGTAGAGGGTGTGGTTGCTGAAGTTGTAGAACTCCTCATCCTTTCGATCCTCACCATTGATGATCACAGCCTGGTGGGATGGCACGTTGAACTCCCGTCTCAGTTGCTCAAAAAGCGTCGGAACACGGGGTTCAAATCGAGCCCCAAGGAACTTGCCTCCAATATCCTTATAACGTTCGTAGCGACCGGTGAGCAGATAGAGGGTGCCTTGTCCGTGGCTGGTTTCGATATCAGTCAGCGAGTCTATGGACATCTGAGGAAACAGGGTCCCTCTTCGCACAAGCTCGTGAAGGAAGAACGGGGCGTGGGTGTTTCTGGGATCAATCGTCTCCTGTCGCCGGACGCCCCCTCCGAAGCGAACAAGGATGACGTTGGGGCCCCGATAGTCCTTCCTGGATACGGAGTCCTGGGCAGCCTGTAGTGCTCCGGAAAAAGGGGCAGCGGAGGCAACACCCAGGCCCATCCCGACCTGGCGGAAGAATTCTCTGCGAGGGAATTGAACGGGGGTTTCTTGGGCAAAAAGTTTGGATTCGATTTGCATTTGTCCGGGTCCCTTTGAAATGGAGCCCAGGGACAAGACCCTGAAACCCGCTGGCAGGTTGCAGTCGGGACGAAGAATTTCATTCCCTCCCTTCCTTTCCCTTGTATTCTCGGCCTCGCTTCCGATTCGCTTGAACCCAAAGACGGGAACCAGGCGGCCCCAGATCAACAGAGGGCTGCCTCGGGTCACAGGTGATTCAACCGGCAGCCGTTCAGAATCCATGAGCCAGTCAATGAAATCCGTGGGTGTCGCACCTTCCATCAAGGAAGTGCGCATGTTCGACCATCCCGCTCCATCCATCTCACAGGATCGCCAGATCAAGGTACGCACTCTGGACGTGGGCATCTGTGGCACGGATCGTGAAATCTGTACATTTGTCTATGGGGCTCCCCCGTCGGGCTCAAACTACCTTGTGCTGGGTCATGAGGCCCTGGGTCAGGTGACCGAGATCGGCGCAGGTGTCACCCGCTTCAAAGTGGGCGACCTGGTGGTGCCCAGCGTCCGGCGTCCATGCACCGACGCAATCTGCATTCCTTGCGCTCAAGACCGGCAGGATTTTTGTTCCACTTGGAAGTTCACCGAGCGAGGCATCAACCAGTACCACGGCTACATGACCGAATCGTTCGTGGATCACGAAAAGTATTTCACATTCGTGCCTCCCGAACTGCGGGATGTGGCGGTGCTCGTGGAACCCCTGACCGTGGCCGAAAAAGGCCTGGCCCAGGTCTGGAAAACCCAGCAACGCCTCCCCTGGGGCAAAAGCTCGGAAGTCGACGCGCCGCGCGGTCAGGGACTGAACGCAGTCGTCCTCGGAGCAGGCCCTGTGGGAATCCTGGGCGCCATGGCCCTCAAGGTGAATGGCTTCAAAACCTTCGTCTATTCCCGATCCCGCAAACCCAACTTCAAGGCCGACCTCGTCGAATCCATCGGAGCTGAATACATCTCCTCCGAAGAGATGTCCGCCGATCAACTCGCAGCCCACGTTGGAAGCATCGACCTGATTTATGAGGCTGTGGGTGTCCCCGGGATCACCTTCGACGTCCTCCGCGTCCTGGGCATCAACGGCGTGTACGTCATGACCGGGATACCGGCGCCGAAGGCACCCATTCCTGTGGCTGCCAGCGAGATCATGCGAAATGTGGTGCTCAAGAATCAGGCGGTCGTTGGTACGGTGAATGCGGATGGCGATGCATTTGCTTCCGCGATTCGAGATCTGGGAACGTTCCACAAACAGTGGCCGGAGCCCCTTCGACGTCTCATCACCGGACGCCACAAGCCGGAGAACTACCAGGAGCTCCTGCTCGGAAAGGCCGTTGGCATCAAAAACGTCATTTCATTTGAGTAGGACGCAAGTGCGGTCTCACCCATCGGCCCGGCGTTTTTCTGGAAACCGAGGAGGTGGCGGCAAGCGTCTAGACGATGAGTGCTGCCGATACCCCGATCGTTCGGGGTTGGGCGGATGAATTGATTCTGATCACGGACCGCATGTTCGATACAAAGGGCCCGGGCCTTCTCACAGCCGGATGCATTGCGCTGCTCCTTGCGACGCAGATCTCGGTAATCTCCGCCAGCGTGCCAGACTGGATTACTCAGGAAGATGCCCCGGAAGCAGCCGCCTGGGAAACGGAGCAAACAGCCAGAACACAGGCGGCTTTCAACGAATCTCCGCTCCGGCCCTACATCCTCAGACAATTCCGACGCTGGTCCGAAGCTCCGCAAGAGACCTACCGTCAGGTGACCGTGGTGCAGTCCAACGTCTTCGCTCTGGCAAAGATGTCGGCATCCACCCCTGCTGTCCTGATCAGATGCCCTATATCCGAACTCGCCAGCAACCGGCTCAGCCAGGCGACCATCCTTCTTGATCCAGCCAAACTGGACGTCTCGGGTTTAACCGAAATCCGCTGGTTCAGCGCTTCACCGAACTCCTCCACCCTCGCGGTGATGCTGCACCGAAAGGGGGAAACCTGGGGGAAGCTCAGATTTCTCACCACGATTTCGGGCGCCTGGACCCCAGATGTTCTCGAGGGAGTGGAGAGCGAGTTACGTCCGGGATCAGTAGCCTGGACAGCCGACACCAAGACCCTGCTCTATACGCGGTATGCCTCGCGCACGGATGGAAACCTCGCCCCAACCGCGCGCAAATTGGAAATATGGTCACATCGCGCAGGTGCAGCTCAGAGCAAGGACACCCCCGAGAATGTGCCCGACATCCCTGCCAGCACGATGGGACAGCTCAAGTCCTCATGGGATGGCCGGTGGATAGCGCTGACCCTTCGCAGCACGCGGGATGGAAGCAAGAGCCATTGGATCCGAAACCGTTCCGGCTCCTGGAGACTTCTCGCAGGGACCGCTGATGCCATCGATCAGCTGGAATTTGGCAGACCGCCTGCCTACATCGAACTGCCCGCAGACCATGGGGTCTATCTTTTGTCGCGACGCGGAACACCTCGAGGCCGGATCCTGCGCACCGCTCCCAACGCCCTGAGCCCCATCGCCCAGGCTGAGGAGATCATTCCTGAATCACGGGACAACAACATCTTGAGCTTCGTGACCTCGTCCTCAGGGCTCTACCTGTCGCTCATGCGAAACGGCGCCACGAGCTTTATCTTCTGCGATCGCATGGAGAAGGAACCCCTGAAATCCGCTGTCGCCCTGCCCATCGAGGATCCAGGCACCGTGGGGGAGTTCCTGGTGAGCCGCGGGGATGAGCTCCTGTATCGAACCGAAAGCTTCACGGATCCATCAGCGTGGTTTCTCTACGACCCGCTCAAGGACCGGACGAAAGCATTCGGGACCCCGCTGACCGATCTTGCACAGGTGGATTTTCGCGATGCGCAAACGGATCGAATACGGGCGACATCGGCGGACGGCACTCGCGTGACGGTCTTGCTGGTTAGGCGGAAGGGGGCGGTGTTGGATGGCAGTATTCCGATCGTGCTTTCAGTCCAGGGATCGGAAGGAACCCTGAACACGCCGACTTTCGATGCGAAGCGCAAGCTCTGGCTCGACCAGGGAGGGGCCTACGCTTTTGCCATGATTCGGGGTGGAGGCGAGATGGGATCGGAGTGGCGTTCAGCTGGCCGCGGGCTGGAAGGCAAGCTGAAGAGCCTCGAGGACTTGACCGCCTGCGTAAACATCCTGATCCGATCCAACTACACCCAGTCCCACCTGCTCTGCATCGCAGGAGAAGACTACGGAGCCGCTTTGGCCGCGCTGGCCATCTCCCGGCACCCACAACTCTTTCAGTCAGCCATCCTAAAGAATGGACCGGCGGCCTTCGCATCCGCTGACCAACTCCAACGCCCCGAAAGCTGGGATGATGAATACGGCGTCATCGAATCCTCCCAGGCGCTGGAAATGACGCCTTGGATCGCATGGCAGGCCAGTGAAACGCGGCCTGCCGTCCTCCTGAAATCTTCGCGACCAGAGAGCAGGTTTTCACCAGTTCACTTCAGGCGATGGATGGCTGAGAGCTTGGCGGGGGGAGCGATGTCAGGCTCACGTTCGACGCTGGCCACTTTCGAGAGAGAGCCGGCTCCGGATGCAAAGGCTGACCTGGAGATGTCGTTGAATGAAACTGCGGACGCTCATGTTTTCCTGTTTGATCAACTCAACACTGGGTATTCCTTGATCAAACGCGGGCCCTGGTCAGGTGGCATTACTCACACCTCGGCCGTCGTCAAAGTTCTGGTTTCCGAATCTGGGATGGCAGTGAGGCTGGGTTTCTCCACTGACCCCTCGTTGCGCGACGCCAGGTATGCGCTTCCAACCAGCTCGGGCACACAATCGGAACTGGGCCTGGTTGAGTTCCGCCCCGAGGGTCTCGCCCCAAATGCCACCTATCATTACGTCGTCGAAGTCAGCGGGCGGATGGACTGGCAGACAAGGGGTCGTTTCAGAACGTTCCCCTTGCCCGAATCCCAGAGCTCATTCCGGATCGCATTCGCATCCTGTGCCAAAACGGGCTCAGCAAACTCATCGTTCGATCGTATCAGGGAGGCCGCTCCGCTGTTCTTTCTGCATATGGGCGACTTCCATTATCAGAACATCGCCGTCAACGAGGTCGCCCGGTTTCGGGATGCCTATGGCATCGTGCTGGGCTCCCTGCCCCAAGCCCGGCTCTATCGCACCACCCCGATAGTCTACATGTGGGATGACCACGACTCCGGTGGGAACAACAGCGACAAGAAATCGAGCTCTCATCCCGCGGCCCGCCAGGCTTACGAGGAATTCGTTCCTCATTACGCCTTATCGCCCGGTCCGGATGAACCCATACATCAAGCTTTCACGGTAGGACGGATCAGGTTTCTGATCACCGACCTTCGCAGCGAGCGGGATGATGTTAAAAAGAAGGACAACGCTGAGAAAAGCCTGCTGGGTGAAAAACAAAAGTCCTGGCTCAAGCAGCAGCTGCTGGCTTCGAAGGGCGTCCACCCCGTGATCTGCTGGATGACCACCGTGCCCTGGCTGGGTACGGCGAGCTCGAACTACTATGCGTTCATCAAGGGCGACCAGTTCGGATGGTTCCATCATGAGAGCCCGGCCGCCAGGGCATCCACAAAATCAGCGACAGCATCAGGAGAAGACCACTGGGCACTCTACACGTCCGAAAGGAGGGAGATTGCTGACTTCATCAAGAGCAATGCCATTCGGGAGGTCATCATTCTGCACGGAGATTCCCACATGCTCGCAGCAGACGACGGGAGGAATGGTGACTATGCCACCGACGGAGGAGCCCCGATGCGGGTGATGTGCGCTGGGCCACTGGATCAGACCCCATCAATCAAGGGTGGACCCTACAGTCAGGGAGTTTACAAGGTTCGCGCTGGCGAAGGATGTTTCGGTCTGTTGGATTTCCAAGACATTGGATCGACCATCCGGGTCTCCTACAGCGGCCGCAACAACCTCAACGAAGAAAAGATCTCCCTCAAGTTTGAGGTCCCCATCGCAACAACCCCGTCCAGATCCAGGCCATGAGAAATCTCCGACTGGCACTCTTGTTAAGCGTCATCTGGACAACCCAGCTGGAAACTGCGGAACCGCCCGCTGAAAAACCTCGGCCCGCTTCCCCTCCCCCTCTGACGGGCCGATGGCAGTGGACCTTTGCCATGCCGGACGGGACAAAGATTCATCCTGTCGCCTCCCTGCGATGGGATGGCCGTCGGCTGACCGGACGCACACATTTCAAAGGAGGCGGCGACGCCCCGATTGCGAAGGGCTCTGTGGCTGGGCTTCGGATTTCCTTTCAGACCGCTCGCACGTCCTATTCTGCGACTGCGACCACCAAGTATGCAGGAGTGATCGATGGCGGCGTGATCCGAGGGCAGGTGGAATCCAACTGGAACGGGGAACCACAGACTTATCCATGGGAGGCGATTCGGTTGGAGGATACGCCGGAAGGGGTGTGGAAATGGACCCGGACGCTGGACGAGCGCAAACTGGACTTCACGCTGAGAGCGAAGGTTGAAGGAGATAAGGTAACCGGCAAGGTGCAGATTCGTCCCGCCTCCGAGGACATCTCGCAGGGACGGTTCAGAGACGGTCAGGTGAAGTTTGAACTGGAGGGTAAGGTAGGCGGGGAGACGTTTCGTTCCCGGTTTGAAGGCCGGGTGGCAGGAGACCAGATCACGGGCAAGGAAGTGTTCAAGCTGGGCAAACAGGAACGGACCTTCGATTGGGTTGCTGAACGGGCTGATTAGGTCGAAAGACGTCCGCCAGCCCGTGTCCTTTCATTTACAGATC
>VHDG01000066.1 GCA_016871475.1 Verrucomicrobiota bacterium | reverse complement strand
AGCCGGGGGGCATGGTGCGAACTACCTGGGACCCGAACATCAGGGCGTGCAGCTGGAGATCGATCCGAAGCGGCCGTTGCCCTACGCGGGTCCGGGAGCGGACGTCTTCACGGAGGAACAGCGGGCTGGGTTCTCACTGATGGACCGCCTCAACCGACTGACTGCGTTGGAACATCCCGAGGACGCAGCTTTGGCGGCGCGCATCAAGTCCTACGAGCTCGCGTTTCGGATGCAGATGACCGTGCCGGAGGTTGTGGCGTTCACCGAGGAATCCGAGGGCATCCGACGGCTTTACGGGCTGGATCAACCCGTCACGAAGTCGTTCGGCCAGCAATGCCTTGCCGCGCGCCGGTTGGTGGAACGCGGGGTCAGATTCATCCAGATTTTCCATGGGGGCAACGGTGGCGCTGGGGAATGGGATGCGCACGGCGACTTGCGCAATAACCACACCCGGCTCTGCGCTCAGGTCGATCTGCCCATTGCCGGTTTGCTGAAGGATCTCAAGCAGCGCGGCTTGCTCGATGAGACCCTGGTGGTTTGGGGAACCGAGTTTGGCCGCACTCCAGGAGCCCAGGGTAGCGACGGTCGCGATCATCATCCCTACGGGTTTTCCGTCTGGCTGGCCGGGGGCGGTATTCGCGGAGGGATCGCTCACGGAGCTACCGATGAACTTGGCTTCCATGCTGTGGAGGATCGTCATTACATCACCGACCTTCATGCGACGGTCCTCCATCAGTTGGGTTTGGAGCCGAGAAAACTTTCGATTCCCGGACGAACGCGTATCGAGATCGATTACGGCGAACCGATCCATGGCATCATTTCCTAATCGATTGGGGCGAGGCTCGGGACGCTTCGAAACAGTGCAACAGATCAACGCACCAGACATGTATTTCACACAGCGAGCCAGTGCTATCCCGCTCACTAGGCAAGGGTCCGCTTCGATTGGGGTGCGCTTTATGGGTTGGGTTGTCTTTTGTGTTCTCCTGTGGCTGGCGCACCCGGATGTGCTTGCGGCCTCTGCCGCCCGAGTGTCCTGGCGCATCGTCGCCGAGGCCGAAAACGATCTCATCCGCGTGCTTCAGGAAGCCGGGGCGACGGTGGAGCGGTTCAATGACGTTGCAACCGCAGTTACGCAGGCACCGCGAGATTCAGGCCTGCTCGTGCTTGCGGATCAGTATCCGCAGAAGACCACCCGGCTGAGTTCGGAAGTCTTCGAGCAGGCGCGTAGCAAGAGGTTGAGGCTCTATGTCGAGTATCCGTCATTTGTTCCCGCCCTCACACTAGGAGAACCCAGGACGCTAAAGATAGGCCAGTGGGGGAACATCCTGGAACGAACCGTCGTGGCTAGTGATGCGTTTGGAGATGCTTTGAAAAGAATGCGGATCCTGATGATTCACGACTGTCACTATCTGCCGGCTGAGGTTGGTCAGTCGCATCTCGTGTTGGCCCGGGTTGCAGGGTACGACCATGCCTTGTATGGGCTTCCCAAGAGCGAGGTGCACCCGATCCTTTTCGAACATCCTGCGGGCGGTGTGCTGGTGGCAACGACCAAGCTGAGCCAATTCGTGACGGCTCGATATGCGCCCTTGGATGCCTGGGAGCCAGTGTGGCGGATGATCCTGGGTTGGGTTCAGCGGAATGCCGAAGTGCCCCCATTGCGTTGGGTCGCGCCGGTCAAACCTTCATTCTCGCGCGACGCTGAACTGCCGTCGGATGTGGAACGTCAGGCACTCCAGCGTGGAGCTGAGTGGTATCGCAAGTCCGGTCTGTTGGTTCATCCAGCGTGGCAGGAGCGTTATGATCGGCCATCCAATCAGGGCCCGCCGACCGCCGACTGGCCCGATGGCCATCGCGCGGGACCCTGGGTGGCTCGCGGGGCTGCGACAGGCGATGGGAGCCTGGGGTTGCTGGAAGGATTTCGTTCGAAGATCTATCACGACGGCTCACAGTCGGTGCTCTGGTGGCGACGTGCGGACAATCATGCGGAATCTGCCGGTGCGCTTGCTCTGGCGGGTTCGGTGCTGAGGAAACCGGAACTCGCGCGCATCGGTGCCAACCTGGCGGACTGGCTGACGAGTACATCCGTGCTGTACAACGGGCCCTTTGCCGATCCGAAACATCCGGCCTTCGGTCTCGCCGGGTGGAACGATGTGCCGCGTTACTATGGTGGCGCACATGGGTTTCACCAGTTGTGGGGGGATGATAACGCGCGTGCCTGGCTCGGTCTGCTCCGGACGGCTGCCGCACTTGGCACTGATCGATTCGATGAACGATTGACGCAGCAGCTTCTGGCGATGCTGCGGTTGACGGGGCGCAAAGGTTTCTCTCCTCCGCATACGGATCTACCGTCGCTGGCTGGCGGCGGATGGGAGAGGCATTTTCACGCATCCACCGAGGACCTTTCACCTCACTTCCAGGCCTACATTCACGCGTGTTTGTTGTGGGGTGCGCGGGCGACGGGATTTCCGGTGTTCAAAGAGCGGGCCATTCGGGGGATTCGACGCATGATGGAGGTGTATCCACAAGGCTGGTCCGCGACCAACGATCAGTTCAACCAGGAACGCGCTCGCATGCTGCTGCCGCTGGCCTGGCTGGTGCGGCTGGAGGATACGCCGGAACACCGCGCATGGTTGCGTCGTGTCGCCACGGATCTCACGAGCGACATGGATTCGTCTGGCGCGATCCTCACCAAGATCAAGCACGGACCTCTCAGCAACGAGGCGTATGGCACATCGGAAACCACGCTGATCCAGAACAACGGCGATCCGAACACCGACCTGCTCTACACCGTGAACTTTGCCCTGGTGGGGCTGCACGAAGCTGCGGCAGCCACCGGCGAGGAGCTCTATCGGAGGGCCGGGGACAAGATTGTGCAGTTCCTCTGTCGTGTGCAGGTGAAGAGCGAGGCCCAGCCTCAGCTTGATGGCGGATGGTTTCGTGGCTTCGACTTCAAGCGTTGGGAGTTTTGGGGGAGTGACGCAGATGTCGGGTGGAGCCTGTATAGCATGGAGACAGGTTGGATCTCGGGAGAGATACTCTCGGTGCTGGCGTTACGGGAGAAGAAGACATCGCTTTGGGAGCTGACTTCTGACAGTAAGATCCCGGCGTATTTCAAGGTTTGGCGCGAGCGCATGCTTCCAGACGAGATTCTCTCATCGCGGTGACGAGCCTTTGCCAGGTGCTGCTCTCCCTTCAGCTCCCAGCTAGGACGAGTGGCCGCAACGCACAACTCAGACTGTCCGACTAGCGGAGGCCAAACGGGCAGAGCCCGGGCATCCTGAAGGATGGACAACAAACGGGGCTGTTCTCGCCACGAAGTCGGACGCGCGGTTCGTTGTCCACCCTTCAGGGTGTGTCTTTGCAACTCAGTCGCAGCTAAATGGAGGGCTTTCCGACTCCCGGCCTGACGTGAGACCACTGAACACACTGAAAACACGGAATGGGATAAGCCAGGACACCCACAGCTCACACTGTCCGACTAGCGGAGGTCAAACGGGCAGAGCCCGGGCATCCTGAAGGATGGACAACAAACGGGGAGCCGGCGTGGGGCGGGAGCAACCCAGAGTCCGGCGAGACGCCAGCGCTCCCAGCTAGGTGGTTCTCAAGGTAAAGAGTTTTGATCTAATACCGAATGCTTGTAGGGTACGCAGCAATCATGAAGATCCCCTTTCTCTCGCCTTTCAGACTCACTTGGTTGGTCGTGTTCGCCGTCATGGTGTTGGCTGCTCCAGTCCGATCAGCGGATACCCAGGCACCCGTGATCCTCAGCGTCGCACCAGCACGGGAGGCCACGGTTTCAGCGCTCTCCCAGGTGGTCATCACCTTCGATGAACAGATCACCGGGGTTGAAGCCGCTGCCATTCTCATCAATGGCAATCCGGCTGCGAACGTGTCCGGGTTTAGCAATCGATGGACCTTCTTCTTCGCGCAACCCCTGCCCGGAGCCGTCACTCTCCGTTTTGCCCTGGATCATCAGATCTCCGACCTCGCGGGAAACCGGTTTGGCCACGAATTTCCTTCCGCCACCTGGAGCTACAACCTTCAGGACACCATTGCCCCATCCATTGCCTCACTGCATCCGCCCGCAGGGGCACAGGTGGCAGTGCTCAGCGAGATCCAGGTTTCATTTTCTGAAGCCGTGGGGGGGCTCGATGCATCCGACTTGTTGATCAATGGGCAGGCTGCGACATCGCTGCAGGGAGCAGGACCGGGGACCTACATTTTCTCCTTCCCGCCTGTCAGCAGTGAGAACGTTTCCGTGCAATGGAAGGTTGAATCAGGGATCGCTGACCTTGCCACGCCGTCGAACCCCTTCGCGGGAGGCGGCTGGTCCTATACCCGACTTCCGGTGGAATCTTTCTCGGGCATTGTGATCAACGAGGTGAACGCAGAGAACCAGTCGGGCATTCGTGACGAGGACGGCTCAGAGGAGGACTGGATCGAGCTGCGAAACATGGGAACAAGGGAAGTCTCCTTGAACGGCTGGAGCCTCACCGACGACTCCTCCCAACCCGGCCTTTGGAGTTTTCCCGATGTAGCCATTCCCGCCGGCGGTTATCTCGTGGTGTTTGCATCGGGCAAGAACCGCAGGCCGACAGGTGTGGGAAGTCGGCTGCACACCAGCTTCCGACTAAACGGCGCTGGAGAGTATCTGGGCTTGTTCGATGCTTCAAGTCCCCGGAGGAAACTGGACGAGATATCTCCCAGATATCCGGAGCAGAGGACTGACATCTCCTGGGGCAGGTCCCCGACGGGTTCATCCGTGTACTTTCCAACGCCGACCCCTGGAAATGAGAACTCATCGGGAGTGACTTACGTGGGAATCACTGAGCAGCCTGTGGCGTCGGTGGGCAGCGGCTTTTTCAGAGACGGTTTCGATCTGGCCCTGTCCAGCGGCAGCTTCGGCTCTCGGATCTACTACACCCTGGACGGTTCAGTTCCCACGGAGCTGTCGTCGAGATATCGAGGATTGATCCGGATTGAGGGCTCCGATTCGAGGGCGGTAGTCACTTTGCGGGCTGTCGCGTTCAAGACCGGATTGCTTCCATCCGCGACATTGACTCACAGCTATCTCTTTCTTGAGAAGGTGCCGCAGCAACCCTCCAACCCTGCGGGATTTCCGTCCACCTGGGTCACCTTGAACAATCCAGAGGCTTCAAGCAGCACATCGGCCGACTACGGCATGGATCGGCGGGTGGTGACCAACAAGAACAACAGATCGCTGATCCTGGAAGGCCTGGCATCATTGCCGACCGTTTCGATTGTGACCGCCACTCCCTTGCTCTTCGGGAACAACGGGGTGTACTCACGTCGGCATGCGACGAACCAGCAGCCTGTGCATGCCGAGATGATCCTGCCTGACGGGAGTGTGGCATTCCGGCAGGACTGCGGGTTGGAGATACAGGGTGGCAGCAGCCCCACGGATTCGGGCGGTGATTGGAAGTCGAAGAACCTCTCGTTGAGGATGCTCTTTCGCGGCGACTTTGGACCCGGGACATTGCAGGCGGATCTCTATGAGGGATCACCTGTGAAGGAGTTTGACACGCTGGTGTTGGACGCCGGGTTGAACATGGTGTGGAACCACATGACGGACGGGGATCAGCGGAATCGTGGCCAGTATGCGAGAGAGCAGTTCGTCAATGACATGATGCACGGATCCGGAATCCTGGCTCCCAAGGGACGGTTTGTGCATCTGTATCTGAACGGCTTGTATTGGGGGATCAAGAACATGCACGAGCGCCCTGATTCCTCCTGGGCGGCGAGGCACATGGGAGGCGCGCGTGAGGAGTATGACATCTTCAAGCACGAGGGGACATCGGCCGGTTTGGAGGAGGGCACGGTGGCCAACTACAATGAGATGCTTCGGATAGCGAGGTCGGGTCTTGCGAAGAACTCCACCTACGAACATTTGCAGCAGCATCTCGATGTGGATTGGTTCATCAACTACATGCTCGTGAGCCTCTGGGCTGGCAACACGGACTGGGATCACCACAACTGGTATGCGGCACGGCGCCGGACTCCGGGGGCGGAAGGGTGGAGATTCATCAACTGGGACTCCGAACACGTCCTGAAGAGCGCAAGTGAAGACCGGCTTTCCATCAATAACCCGGGCGCTCCCAGCGAGCTTCTTCAACTGCTCCGGCTGAATGCGGAATTCAGGCTCCGGTTCGCAGACCACGTCCAGCGTCTCTTCTTCAACGGCGGCATTTTCTATACGGATCCGACCAACCGAAACTGGAATCCTGCCCGTCCCGATCGGAACAGGCCCGCCGCTGCCTACATGAAGATCATCGAGGAGATAGATCCTGCGATTGTTGCAGAGTCTGCCCGCTGGGGCGATGTGGCACGGGCCAACCAGCCTTACACTCGCGATGTGGAATGGATGCGCGAGCTTCAGTCGCTTCTATTCATCACCAACTCCTCGGGGAACACGGTGAACTACTTTCCAACCCGGAGTTCGAACGTCCTGGTTCAGCTAAGGGGAGGCAGGCTTTACCCTGGCAACTCCGAGGCTCCGACCTTTTCCCAGCATGGAGGAGTGATCCCCCACAGTTTCATGTTGGGCATGCGCATCGCAACCGCCGGTGCCATCCACTTCACCCTGGATGGATCAGATCCTCGTTCATATGGGTCCGGCGGTGTTTCGCCCTCGGCCTCCTTGTATGCGGAAGGCAACAGGCCGCTCCTGAGATCCAGTGGTTGGGTCAAGGCGCGGACTTTGAACGGCACGAACTGGAGCGCGCTCACCGCTGCTTTTTTCAAGGTCAGCGAGTTGGAGGCCGGTCTCCGGTTCAGCGAGATCATGTATCGCCCCCTCGGCGGCGATGCCTTCGAGTTCGTGGAGCTGAGCAATCAGGGATCCACTGATATCGATCTCTCCCAGGGAGTTGTCGAGGGCATCAACTTCAACTTTCCGCCCAGCGCGGTCATCCCGCCCGGAGGCGTCTGGGTGCTGGCTTCAGGAGTTGATACGAACGCCTGGAAGCTTCGATATCCAGGAGTCTCCGTCCGTGGCGTGTATCCCGGCACCCTGGCGAACAACGGGGAGACCCTGACCGTTCGTGATGTGTCGGGACGAGTGCTGGCATCGGTGACGTACAACAACAAGGGTGGATGGCCCACAGCCGCAGACGGCCTGGGAGCTTCCCTGCAACGAATCGATTTCGGGAAAGATGAGAGCGATCCATCGGCTTGGCGTGAAGGCTGGACACCCTCACCCGGCTTGCCCAGTGCACCCCCCGCTCCTCCTCTCATACAGATTCACGAAGTTCAGGCTGCCAGCACCAACGGGTCGCCGGACTTTGTGGAGCTTCACAATCCCGGAACCAACAAGGTTTCACTCGGATCCTGGAGCCTCACCGATGATGGAAATCCCCGGAAGTATGTGTTCCCTCCAGGCCTTTCGATCCCAGCGGGCGGTTATGTGGTGGTTGTTTGCGATCCTCTGCCAGGGCCCGGACTTCGCGCACCTTTTGGGCTGGATCGTTCCGGTGATCAGATTCTGCTCTACGACGCATCCACAAACAGGGTGGACGCGTTGACGTTCGGACCTCAGTCCGATGCCTTCACACTGAATCGTCAGCAGGGGCGATGGCAGCCCAGCATGGCCACGCCTGGGGACGCAAATTTCCCGGCGCCCTCGGAGGATCTCGGTGCGTTGCGGATCAACGAATGGGTTTCGAACGCCGGCGTGGGGTCTACCGACTGGGTTGAGATTTACAACAGCTCCGCATCCGTTCCTCTGAGCTTGCAAGGCCTTGCTCTGGAGCTTGGCCAGCAGGTCCACGTTGTGCGCTATCCGATCATCCTCGCTCCCGGCGGGCATGTTCAGTTGTTCGCTGACGAGATCGCTGGACCTGCGCATCTCAGTTTTAAACTTCCCGCCGCAGGAGGTGTCCTCCGTCTCTTGTCCCCTGATGGAGCGCCCATCGACTCCGTGACCCTGGCGACGTCCGCTGAAGGAGTGTCGCAAGGACGGTTGCCGGATGGCGCGGCTCCTCCGTTCGTGTCGTTCCCGGGCAGCGCAAGTCCTGGTGCTCCGAACTATCAGAGCTTCGCATCCGGCCCTGTGCTGACAGAGGTCCTGGCCTGGAACCGCTCGGCCACGCCCGGGCCTGGCGGGGTGGGATTCCCGGATTGGATCGAGCTGCATAATCCGTCGAATTCGACCATGACCATCGCGGGCTACACCATCGAGAAGGTCCGGGATGGCATCACCCAGTTTGTTTTCCCCCGGGGAGCTTCAATTCCTGCCCAGGGGCGTCTGGTTTTGTTTTGCGACGACTCTTTGCTTCCATCAACCGAGGCAAGTGCTGCCATGAACAGCGGTTTTGCACTGCCGGCATCGGGCGGCGATCTGCGGGTGGTGCATCCAGGCGGTCAGATTGTTTCCGAGGTGTCGTTTGGTTTCCAGATTGCCGACCTTTCGATCGGCGTTGCGACGGATGGCAGTTGGTCCTTGTTGGAGACGCCCACGCCTGGAGTTCCCAACGCGGCAGCAGCAGGCCTGGGGGATGTCACCGCTGTCCGGATCAACGAGTGGATGGCGAGACCCGCCCAGGGCGACGACTGGTTTGAACTCCATAACCCGCAGTCGCTCCCAATCAGCCTGGCGGGAGTGAAGGCAACCGACGAGGCATCCCTTGAAGGGCTTCAGGAAGCTTCATTCAGGCCTCTGAGTTTTATCGGTGCACAGGGTTTCCAGACATTGATCGCTGACGGGCGGCGTTCTGCCGGGCCTGATCACGTGGGGTTCTCGCTGCGAGCCGAGGGTGGTTATCTCAGGATTTACGCGGCCTCGGGCGAAGTTCTGGATTCGATCAGCTACGGATCGCAGAGCCGGGGAGTATCGGAAGGCAGGCTTCCGGATGGTTCCGCCGTCCTGGTTTCATTTCCGCAGTCCTCTTCGCCTTCAGAGAGCAACTGGGTTCCCATTCCCGGGTTGGTCTTCAATGAGGTTCGGTCGAATCCTCTGCTGGGCGAAGACGAGTTCATCGAGATTGCCAATCTCACGGATGCTCCAATCTCCATCGAGGGTTGGTACTTGTCCGATCGATCACACGATCTCCGTCGTTACGCGATTCCCGGGCCGGCTGTGGTTCCTGCGAGGGGTTACCTCTCGCTGGCTGGCGCTTCCTTCAATCCCGCTTTCAAGCTGGATTCCCCAAACGGCCCGCTTCAGGGAGGTGACGAGGGGACCCTTGGCGACGAGGCCCATCTCTCGGAGATGGCGAATGGATCCGGGCTGAGCGGAAGGAGATTGAAGGTTGAGTTTGGACCGATGGCAGCTGGCTCCATCGGAGCTGTGTTCACAAGCACGGGCATGCGTTATGCCGGCCGGACTGCGCTGACCCCTGGGATGAGCAATTCCAGCATCCTCCTGAGCGAAGTGGTTGTGAACGAGATTCATCCTGATCAGCCGGGGCTGCCGGGTTTCATCGAGATCCATAATCGGGGTCGTTCCGATGTCGCCCTGCATGAAGCTGGTCAACCTGCCCGGACAGCACGTATTCGGGGCGGTGTATCCTATGACTTCCCGCCCGGGTTCGTTCTGCCTCGCGGGGGTTTTGTTCAGCTCGTGGGTTTCGATCCTGTGGCTGATCCAGCAGCCGCCGAAGGATTCCGAGTCCGCCACCAGCTCCCTCCGAGTTCCAAGCTTCTTGGACCCTGGAGCGGGCGACTGGGTGCTGCGGAGGACACATTGCGGCTGGAGATGCCTTCAGGTGTTCGACCGGTGGGTGGTCCACAGGCAGGGAGCCCAGTTTATGTGGTCGCTGATGAGATCCATTATGAGACTTCAGGCGTCTGGCCCACGATTTCGCATTCCAACTCCTCACTGCAGAGAAGAGTGCCCGGGATATTTGGCGATGAGCCTGTGAACTGGTTTGCAGGCGATGCGACTCCAGGCAGGCCCAACCGCGCGGATTATCAGGAACCTGATTCAGATCTCGATGGAATGCCGGATGCCTGGGAGTTGAGTCATCAACTCGATCCATCCAAGCCCGAGGATGCCTTTGCGGATTCAGACGGGGACCGATGGCTCAACAGCGAGGAGTATCTTTTGGGAACCAACCCACGGGACGGTACCCAGGGCTTGGAAGCTCCGGTGATTGAATCAAGTCCGCAGAGTCGATCGGCGGGCGCAGGTTCCAGCGTGGTTTTCACAGCGTCTGCGAATGGGGCTGGCCTCCTGGTATGGCAATGGTGGTTTGACGGGCAGCCTTTGTCAGGACAGCGAGGGCCCACACTGCATCTGACCGACGTGCAATCCGATCATGCCGGGAGATACTATGCGACGGTTGGCAATGCCGCGGGTGTTGCGAGAACTGCAGATGCGCAACTCACCATCATGGAGCCGCCAGACATTCTGACTCATCCACAGAGCATCGCAGTGAATCCGGGGACCAACGTCACCCTGGCAGTTTCTGCATTCACTCTGAATCCACCCCTGCGTTATCAGTGGATGTTCAACCAGGTGGCGATTCCGGGTGCCACGGGTTCCACCCTTTCATTTACGAACATTCAACTTGAGAGCGAAGGGGACTACACGGTTCTGGTGGGCGATGCGGGTGCGGAGCGCACCAGTCTGGCAGCGAGACTCACCGTGCG